>JAKSDN010000362.1 GCA_022360075.1 Kiloniellales bacterium
GGAGCTCCCAGCCGAGCTCGCCGACGTAGTTGACCCGCAGAGCCAGAACCCGAGTAAAGCCGATCTCGATCTCTTGCGCGCTGAGCCAGGGAAAGGCCGGGTTTGAGAGATCGGCCTCGGTGACTTGGCCGAGCACGTCGCGCGCCCGGGGGCCGGCCAGGACCAGCGTGCCGAAGCGCGGCGTGATGTTCTCGACCTTCACGCTACCGTCGTCCGGCAGGTACTTCAGCATCCACTGGTGATCGTGCCACTCGCCGGCCGCCGCGCTGCAGAGATAGAAGCGCTCCTCGTCGAGACGGGTGATCGTCACCTCACTCATCAGACGACCCTGATCGTTACAGAAGTAGCTGAGACCGATCCGTCCCGCGCGCGGCAGGCGCCCGGCAATCAGCCGGTCCAGAAAGGCCGCCGCGCCGGGGCCGCTCACGTCGTATTTCGAGAAGCCGCCCAGGTCGAGCAAGCCGACCCGCTCGCGCACGGCGCGGCACTCCTCGGCCACGGCCGCGTGCCAGTTGCCGTGATGAAAGGTGAGATCGAGCTTGGCTTCCTGCCCCTCGGGCACGAACCAAGTCGCCCGCTCCCAGCCGCCGCGCGCGCCGAACATCGCGCCCTTGGCCTTGAGCACGGGATAGAGCGGCGTGGTCTTGGCCGGCCGGCCGGCGGGCCGCTCCTCGTGCGGGAAGGCCATGGCGTATTCGTTCTGATAGAGCTCGATCGCCTTGGCCGTCGTGTAGGCCTTGTTGGCGTAGTCGGTGAAGCGGCGCGGGTCGAGGCCCCACATATCCCACTCCGGTTCGCCCTCGACGATGATCTCGGCCATGGTCTTGCCGGCACCGCCGCTCTGCACGATGCCGAAGCTGAAGGCCGCGCAGAGATAGAAGTTCTCGAGCGGATAGGCCGGCCCGATCAGGGGATTGCCGTCCGGCGTGTAGGGGATCGGTCCGTTGATCACGCGCTGGATGCCGGCCTCGGCCAACAGCGGCACGCGCTCCATGGCCTGCTCGATGTACCACTCGAGCCGGTCGAGATCGTCGGGATAGAGCTCCATGCAGAAGTTGGCCGGGATGCCGTCGAGCCAGGCCGGAGTCGCCTGCCACTCGTAGGGGCCGAGCAGCAGTCCGTCGCGCTCCTCGCGCAGGTAATACGAGACGTCGGGATCGCGGATCAGTGGCAGCTTCTGGTTCCGCGCCGCCAGGGCCGGGATCGTATCGGTCACCATGTACTGGTGCTGCATGGTGATGATCGGCAGCTTCAACCCGACCAAGGCTCCGACCTCGGCCGCCCGGTAGCCGCCGGCATTGACCACGATCTCCGCCTTGATCGTGCCTTTCTTGGTCTGCACCAGCCACTCGCCGCTGCGGCTGCGGCTAATCGCCTCGACCGGGTTGTTGCGCGTGATCTCGGCACCGCCGTCGCGTGCCCCCTTGGCGTAGGCCTGGGTGAGCTGGGAGGGGTCGATGTCGCCGTCGGTCGGATCCCAGAGCCCGCCCCTGATGTCATGGATCTCACAGAAAGGATGGTGATCGCGGATCTGCTCGGGCGTGAGCATTTCGAACGCGATGCCCTGGGCCTGGGCCATGCCGCAGACGTGGTGGAGCTCCTCCATGCGCGCCTCGGTGTGGGCCAGGCGCACGCTGCCGGTGCGGTGATAGTTGATCGGATAGTCGACCTCGTCGGCCAGCCGCTCGTAGAGCCGGTTGCTGTAGTGCTGCAGCTTCATGATGTTCCACGAGCCGCTGAAGCTCGGGCAGTTGCCCGCGGCGTGCCAGGTCGAGCCGCCGGTCAGCTCGTCGCGCTCCACCAGCACGACGTCCGACCAGCCCATCTTGGTCAGGTGATAGA
This sequence comes from Kiloniellales bacterium, assembly GCA_022360075.1. The sequence goes on from JAKSDN010000362.1 coordinate 1,843, forward strand.
GCGTGCTGCAGCCGGCCACGCCGCCGCCGATGATCACCACGCGTGCTTCGGTCTTCATCCCTGCAACCCCTGAAGGACTGTTGTTCTGATCTCGATCCTTTGCGGATCAGCCTGTTACCAGCGCCCGTTTCCCGCCTGCATGAAGCCTTCGGGCAGCTTGATATCAAAGCCTCTGCGGATCTCCGAGTCGAGGGCCGCGTCGATGTGGCGCGGATAGTGCCCGGCCAGGATCTCCTTCACCCGCCTGGAGGCCCGTTGCACGACATCGGTCGAGCCCTGCTCGAGCCACTCCTTGGGGCTCGCCCGGTCGCCGACCTCCGGATAGACGTATTCCGACTGCATCAGGCCCAAGGTCTGCTCATGGCCGAGGAAGTGGCCTGGGCCTTCGACGCAGACGCTGCGCATGGTCTCGAGCGAGAGGCTCTCGTCGGTCACCTCGATACCCCGGACGGTGCGCAGGACCGAGCCGATCATGTCGTTGTCGATCACCAGGCTCTCAAGGCTGAAGCCGAGCAGGCTCGCATGCATGCCGGCGGCCTCGTAGATCATGTTGCAGCCGGTCAGGGCCAACAGCGCCTCGGTGTAGCCCTTTTCATAGCCCGACTGGGCGTCCGGCAGCTTGGAATCGGTCATGCCGGCCGGAACGCCCGTCGGCAGATCGTAGAACTGGCCCATCTGGGCGCAAGCCGCCATCAGCAGGGCCTGCTCGCCGCTGCCGCCGCTCATGGCACCGGTGCGCAGATCGGAGACGAAGGGCCAGGGGCCGTAGATCGCCGGATGTCCGGGCGCAATCAGGTTGACGTAGACCAGGCCCGCCAGAACTTCCGCGATTTCCTGCACGACCGCGCCTGCGAGCGGCGCGGGGCTGGTCGCACCGGCCTGACCGGCGGCCAGCAGCAGCACCGGCATGCCGGCGCGCACCGCGGCCTCCAGGCAACGGCAGGCGTCCTCGGCGAACTTCAGCGGCGGCACGACGAAGCAGCAGGACATGCTGACGAAAGGCCGCGCCCGCCACTTCTCCTCGCCGCCGGCGACGAGATGAAGCATGGCGGCGGCCTCTTCGACGTGCTCCGGCAGCACGAAGCTCGTGCCGACATGCTTACGGGTGCCGGCGACGCTGGCGTAGCAGGTGTTCAGGTCGAGATCGCGCGGCTCGACCATGTCGCGTGCCACCACCGGACGCTGGAAGAAGTGGACGTGGTCCAAGCGGTCGACCAAGCGCGCGATGTCGTAAAGGTCGGCCAGCGTGGACTCCCGATAGGCGCGGGTCGCGACATCGACGATGTGGACGGCAGCCCCGGCGGTGCCGAAGTGGACCCGATTGCCCGTCAGGTCCATGTCGTGCTTCGGATCCTGGCCGTGGATCACGATGTTGCGGGCGGCCTTGGCGACGACGTCCTCGACCAAGGCGCGTGGAAACAGCAGCCGGCCCTCGTCGCTGACCCGCCCGCCGGCTGCCGTCACCAGCTCGACACAGCTCGGGATCGGGTCGGCGAGACCGATGTGCTCCAGCGCATCGAGCGCTGCCGTGTGAATGCGTCTTACGTCCGTGTCGGTCAGTGGCCGGTAGCGATCGCTCTCGAGGCCGGGGCGCACCGCCCGCTCCGCCTCCGGGATCGGCGCGGCCCGCAGCTCATGCCGAGCGCTGCGCCCGCCCCGGCGCCTCTGTGCAACGGCTTGTTCCGCCATGGCCTTGTGCGTTCCTCGATCAGGCGCGGCAAATCCGCCGACGCGGCGCTAC
>JAKSDN010001039.1 GCA_022360075.1 Kiloniellales bacterium
CCGGAGCCCCAGCCAAAGCGATAGGTGTCACCGCCTGTGCCGCCATCCAGCACGTCGTTTCCCTCGCCCCCGATGACTGTGTCATCTCCTGCGCCGCCATAGACCGTGTCGTCACCGCCGAACCCGTCGAGGACATTGGAGCCGGAGTCACCGGTGATCGTGTTCTTGCCCCAGTTGCCGGTGAGATTCTCTATGCCGACCAACTGCTCCGTGATTCCTGCGCTCGGGAAGCTCGCCTGTCCGGTCGTGAGGTTGAATGAGGCATCCACTGTCGAATAGCGATAGTCGGCCGTATCGGTCCCACTGCCACCGTCAAGATAGTCCGCACCGGAGCCACCCAGAAGAGTGTCGTTTCCGGCGCCGCCGTACAGGCTGTCCGACCCGTTCAGACCCTCGAGAACGTTGTCTCCCAAGTCGCCGGTGATCGTGTCGTCGCCGTTCGTGGCTACCACATTTTCGATGCCGATCAGCTGTTCGGTGACGCCGAGACTGGCGAAGACGACCTGCCCGGCGGCGAGACTGAAATTCCCGCCTGTGCTGGAGTAGCTGTAGTCTGCTGTGTCGGTTCCTGCACCCCCGTCCAGATAGTCGGAGCCACCCCCGCCCGCGAGCCGGTCATTGCCAGCCCCACCAAAGAGCGAATCACCGCCATCATCGCCCTCTAGCTGGTCATTGCCGTCGCCGCCGTAGAGGTAGTCGACGTCGCCGCCGCCGAAGAGGCGATCGTCACCGGCTCCGCCACTGACCGTGTCGTTGCCGCCATGGCCCCAGAGCTGGTTCGATCCGCCGTCGCCGGTGATCGTATTGACGCCCCAGGAGCCGGTGACGTTCTCGATGCCGGCGAGGCCGATCGAGTGCGTGCCATAGGAAGCCGTACCGGCAGACAGATCCACGGTCCAATTCTCCGTGGAGTCGCTGAAGTCGGCCCGGTCCGTGCCCGCACCCCCATCGAAGGTGCCAGAGCCGTGGTACTTCTTCAGAACATCGTTGCCGCCGCCGCCGAAGATCGTGTCGGTCTCGGACAGGCCGTCGAGCAGGTTGTCGCCGTCGTCTCCGACGATCGTGTTGTCCCCGTAAGTGCCGATGATGTTCTCGATGTCGACGAGCTGCTCGCTCACCGTCGAGATGGTCGCGACACCCGCTGCAAGGTCGAAGCTCCAGTCCGACCCGGAATAGCTATAGTCCGCGGTGTCGATGCCGGGGCCGCCATCCAGATAGTCGGTCTGGGAGTCTGGCGTGAGCGTGTCGTCGCCGGCGCCGCCGAACAGAGAATCGGCGCCATCACCGCCATCGATGCTGTCGTTGCCCGCATCACCCATGATGATGTCAGAGCCGGTAGTCCCCGTGATCGTGTCGTCGCCCGTCGTGCCAAAGATCGCTTGCACGTTTTGGCTGACCGTCACCTGGAAGTCCGTATAGACCTCGGCATCGCCACTGTCCCGGGCGACAAGGCGAACGGTGACGGTCCCGACATCACCGACGTCGGGCGTTCCCGAGAAGGCAGTGCCGTCAAACGTCAACCAGGAAGGCAGGTCGCTGCCGTCGGACAGGCTCGCCGAGTAGCTCAGCTCATCGCCATAGATCGAATCGATATCGGCAAAGGCGTCGGTCGGAACAGCGAGGCTGAAGGCCGTGCCCTGCGTTGCCTGTTGGTTGGCAATTCCCTGATCCACGGTCGGCGCGTCGTTCGCGTTCTCGACGACGATCGTGAAATCCGTCGTGATCTCGTTGGCTTGACCATCGGTCGCCTTGACCCGGACATCGACCATACCGACATCGGCGTTGCCAGGCGTACCGCTGAAAGTCGTTCCATTGAACGTCAGCCAGGTAGGCAGAGTGCCTCCGCCGACCAGCGTTGCCGTAAAGGTCAAGCTGTCGTTGGGATCCGGATCGGCAAAAGCTCCGGCCGGCACGGCGAAGCTGAAGGCCTGGTCTTCGGTCGCCACTTGCGGTGCGATCCCGCGGTCGACAACGGGCGCATCCGCGGTGTTTGCGACCGTGAGACTGAAATCGCTGTAGACCGATGCGCCAGCGCTGTCGGTCGCTGTCACCCGGATCGAGATCGTCCCGACGTCATAGTCGCCAGGCGTGCCGCTGAAGCCCGACCCGTCGAAGGTGAGCCACGAAGGAAGAGGATTGCCGTCGGCCAACTTGGCGTTGTAGGCCAAACTATCCCCAACGTCGACGTCCGAGAACGTACCGGCTGCCAGTGTGAAGCTGAACGGGCTGTTCTCCGTTGCGTTCTGGTTGGCGATCGCCTGTGCAACGGTCGGCGCGTCGTTCACGTTCGTCACGGCAACATCGAACGTGGTATAGGCCGACGCGTTCGAGCCATCGGTTGCCGTAACCTTGATCGAGATCGTGCCGACATCGGCATTCGTCGGCGTCCCAGAGAAGCTCGTGCCGTTGAAACTGAGCCACGACGGAAGCGCTCCACCACCGACCAGAGTCGCGCTGTAGCTCAAGGTGTCGCCGGGATCCGCATCGGAGAAAGCGTTGACCGGAATGGCAAAGGTAAACGGGCTGTCTTCGGGGGCCGTCTGGTTGGCGATGCCCTGACTGACTTCCGGCGCGTCGTTCGTACCGCCGACATCGATCTGGAAGTCGCCGAAGACGCTTGCACTCTGTCCGTCGGTGGCGGTGACGCGCACGGTGATCGTGCCGACATCACCTTGACCCGGGGTGCCGCTGAACGTCGTGCCATTGAAGCTCAGCCACGCCGGAAGCGGGTTTCCGTTGGAGAGCTTTGCCGTGTAGGTCAGGCTATCTCCCGGATCGACGTCTTCGAAGGCATCCGACGGCACCGCGAAACTGAAGGGGCTATCTTCTGTCGCGCTCTTATCTCCCAGGCCATGCTTCACGACGGGTGCGTCGTTGGTGTTGTTGACCGAGAGGACGAAGTCAGTAAAGGCGGTCTCTCCGGCGCTGTCCGTCGCGGTCACCCGAACCGTCACGCTGCCGACGTCGTCGTTCGTCGGCGTGCCGCTGAAGCTCGTGCCGTTGAAGCTGAGCCATGACGGCAAGCCACTGCCGTCGGACAGCGTCGCGCTATAAGCCAAGCTGTCGCCAACATCGGCATCTGCGAATGCGCTGGCCGGTACGGCGAGGGAGAAGGCCGTGTCTTCAGTGACGGTTTGGGCTCCGATCCCTTGATCGACAGTCGGCGCATCATTGCTGTTCTGCACGGTCAGGTCGAAGTCCGCGGTCACGCTCTCGCTTTGGCCGTCGGTCGCGGTGACACGAACCGAGACGGTGCCAATGTCACTCTGGGCCGGCGTGCCGTTGAACACTCCATCGACCAACGTCAGCCAGGACGGCAGCGTGCCGCCGCCAACCAGGGTCGCGCTGAACGTCAACGTATCCCCCTCGTCCGGATCCAAGAACGCGCCCGTCGGAATCGAGAAGGTGAAGCTGGCGTCTTCGAGCGCGGTCCGATCGGCGATGCCCAGATCGACCTCCGGCGCCCGGTTCAGTTGGACGGTCTGATCGTTGAAGACCAGATACTCGATCCCGCGCAGCGTGTCCGTGCC
>JAKSDN010001287.1 GCA_022360075.1 Kiloniellales bacterium
AGCTCGCCGGTGAAATGGTAGCCGGCATACTGGTTGCGGATCTGGCCCGCGACGTAGGGCCCGCCCCAGTTCCCGCCGGGCTCGACCTGCACGACGGCGGCGCTGCGCACGCCGTTGATGTTGCCGACGCATTGATAGGTGCTGAGCCTTTGGGCCTCAGCACCGCTTGCGGTGAACGTCATGGCCGCGAGGGCGCCCGCGGCCGCCAAATGGCGCATGAACATTTTCCGTCTCCAAAGAATGCTTTTGCGTAACGCCCCTTAGAAAGGACGTAGGCAAACAATGACCGATACGAAGTGACCGCCATCACGAATGGGTGAGATCGATGCGAGAAGTGCGCTATTGCGGCGTGCCTCGGCCTTGCTCGTGGGCCCGCTTAAGCGCCTTGGCGCCAAGGCGGATCTCCCGGGCGGCGAAGGGCGCGTAGCCCAGGATCACGCCCGCGCGTTCGCGCGGCTCGATGCTGAACCAGGAGACCGGCATGAGCTCGATCCCGACCGCAGAAGCAGCCGCCACGAGCTTTGCCTCGACGGTTTTTGGGGCAAGCCATCCGATGAGGTGCAGCCCCGCGCTTTGCGCCGGTACGGTCATGATGCCGGCGAGCTCCTTCGCCGCCGCCTCGACCAGCGCGGCTTGCCGTTCGGCGTAGAGCGTGCGCATGCGGCGCACGTGCCGGGCGAAATGGCCCTGGTCGATGAAGTCGGCGAGCACGGCCTGCTCGAGCGGCGGCGAGTGACGGTCGATCAGCCAGCGCGCCGCCGCCAGATGCCCGACGATCTCCGGCGGCGCCACGACGTAGCCGATCCTCAGGGATGGAAACAGGAGCTTGCTGAAGCTGCCGGTGTAGAGCACGCGGCCGGGCGGGGCGAGGCCGTGCAGGGCGGGCAGCGGCCGGCCCGCGTAGCGGTACTCGCCGCTGTAGTCGTCCTCCAGCACCAAGGCGCCGGCCTGCTCGGCCCACTCCAGCAGAGCTAAACGCCGCGGCAGGGAGAGGGTCATGCCGAGGGGGAACTGGCTGCTCGCCGTCACATAGACCAGCTTCGCCTTGGGCGCCTTCTCGTGCAGCGCCGCGACGTCGATGCCCTCCTCGTCGACCGGGATGGGAACGACCTCGGCGCCTGCCAGCTCGAAGGTGACGCCGGCCGGCCGGTAGCCCGGGTCTTCCATGCAGACCCGGTCGCCGGGCTCGATCAGCAGCTTGG
>JAKSDN010001516.1 GCA_022360075.1 Kiloniellales bacterium
CATGAACCGGCCCGACCTGTCGAAGATCGGCTTTCCGCTGGTCTGCACCCAGCGCAGGCGCCCGTCACCGATGTCCTGGGAATAGACGAAATTCCGAAACGCCCGCCGCGCTTGCAGGTCTCGCTGATGCGCTTCGAGCGCAGCCGGATCGTCCGTCCTGACCAGGAACTCCAAGCGGCTCCTGCCGATAAAGGTCTCAGGCTTCACGCCGCTGACCTCGTGGATCCGATCCGACAGGTAGGTGAACCTGAGGTCCGGCCCCATCTCCCAGAACCAGTCGGAGGCGGCGTCGGCGATGTCGCGCAGCCGGCGCTCGCTCTCCTCAGCGGCACTCAGGGCGCGCTCGCGGGTCTGGGTTTCCTGCAGCAAGCGCCAGCCGCCCCAAGCGATCGCAAACAGGACCACGAGGCCGAAGACGAAAAACAGAGGCAGCGTTGAGAGGTAGCGTTCGCGCCACATGGCGCCGATCTCGCTCGACGGCATGATGCCGATGAGCCGCAATCCGAAGGTCCCAAGATCGTGGCCGGTCAGCATGCAATAGCCGGGTCGGCCGTCGAGCTTCGGCACCTCGACGATCTCCGCCGCGCCCTGATCCAGGTCGAAAGCGGCGACGAGTCCCCTCAAGGCCGATGGTTCGCCCACCCGGACGGCTTCGCTCGCATCCCGCCACCAAAGCTCGCCGTCGCTGTTCAGCAGGACAGCCGAGAAGCCCGAGACGTCGCCCATCGCCGACCACCAGCGGCGAAACGGCGCCAGCGCGAAGCTCGCGACCAGGAAGCGGGGTTCCGGCCGGCCGGCGAGTGGCGCCGGCGCCATGGCCGCGGCGAACCACCGACCGTCAGCCTGGTAGGGTCGAGACAGAATGGGCTCACCGTTCTCGCCCGCTCTAGCCAGAAGCTCGGTGAGGATCTCAGCCGGCGGCAGGTCTCGGTCATGCTCGGGCTGCCCGTGGCGCCCCCGGTCGTCGATGGCGATGAGGTGGATCTCCAGGCCCGAACCCCAGCTTCCCGGTATCTCGTGGGACCGGAGGATCTGATCGACGTCGTGAGCGTCGCCCTGGCTGGCCCGCTCGAGCAACAGCCGGACATCATGAAGGAGCTCCTGCGTCGACAACGCCGCCTTGAGCGTCCCGCTCACCAGCCGGCCGCGCGTCTCCTTGGCTACGCCCTCGCGCGTATCGTAGATCCAGTAGCCGATCGCGGTGACCCAGAGTAGAGCGACGACGCCGATCAGCCATACGATCGTCAGGCGGATGCGCCGGGCTGCCTCGTCAGCTCTCTCGGCGCCCGCTAGATCGCCGGCCCTGAATCCGGTCGGCGCACCTGAGGCGCTGTCCTCGATCATCCTGCCGTCCTGCTTTTTGCCAGCATCCCCAAAAATTGTGGGTATGCAGCCGGCCTTCAGTCTTGCCGGGCGGCATTAGAGATTCCTTTCATGACAGCGTTAGTAAGTGCTTAAAGCTCATGCTGCGGCGCACAAGGAGGTCCGCCGCGCCGGCGCGGCGCCCGACGCGATCCGGCTCGCGGAGCCAAGCATAACTGTTTGATTTCTAGGGGCCTGTCGCGATTCAGATATGATTCGTCGCGCGGGAAAAAGCCCGCGCCCGGGGTGATCCCTACCTATCGGCGACAAGCCGGGCTTCGGCCCTAGCGATGTGAGACCTCGCCATGTCGGACGCAGAAGACGATCTCGACCTTTCGTCGTTGGATGACGACGAGCTGGTCCAGCAGATGATGGACGACCTCTATGACGGTCTCGCAGAGGAGATCGAAGAGGCGGTCCATATTCTCCTGGGCCGCGGCTGGATGCCCTACGACGTCCTGACCAAGGCGCTGGTCGAGGGCATGCGCATCGTCGGAATCGACTTCCGCGACGGCATCCTCTTCGTGCCCGAGGTCCTGCTCGCCGCCAACTCGATGAAGGCGGGCATGGCGATCCTGCGCCCGCTGCTGGCCGAGACCGGCGCTGAGCAGGTCGGCAAGATGGTCATCGGCACGGTCAAGGGCGACATCCACGACATCGGCAAGAACCTGGTCGGCATGATGATGGAAGGCGCCGGCTTCGAGGTCATCGATCTGGGTATCAACAACCCGGTGGAGAACTACCTCGAGGCCCTGGAGCAGCACCAGCCCGACATCCTCGGCATGTCGGCCCTGCTGACCACGACGATGCCCTACATGAAGGTCGTGATCGACAC
>JAKSDN010001494.1 GCA_022360075.1 Kiloniellales bacterium
CGCGAGTTCGAGGTCTCGATGCTCTTCGTCACCCACGACTTCGGCGTGGTGGCGGAGCTCTGCGACGAGGTCTGCGTGATGTACGCCGGCCAGTCGGTCGAGTCCGGCGTGACGGCGGAGTGCCTGGAGCGACCGCGCCATCCCTACACACAGAAGCTGATCGCCTGCCATCCGGACCGCTCTTCGGATCTGGCCGGCATCCCCGGCACGGTGCCGTCGCCCCTCGATCCGCCGCCGGGCTGCCGCTTCCATCCGCGCTGCGAGTCCGCCGGCCCGGCTTGCCGCGAGGCCAAGCCGACGACGGTAACCGATGCCGGCGGTCACGGAGTCGACTGCGTGCTCTACTATGACGAGGCCAAAGTCGAGGGAGGGCATGCCCTTGACCGCTGAACGGCCTTTGCTGGCGCTCAACGACATCGTTACGCTCTACAGCAATCGGCGGCGCTTCTTGGGGCGCAGTGAGCCTCCCGTGCGCGCCGTCGCCGGAGTCAGCCTGGAGGTGCAAGCCGGGGAGATCCTGGGGCTGGTCGGTGAGTCCGGCTGCGGCAAGACCACGCTCGGGCGCACCATCCTCGGCATCCAGCGCGAGAGCGAGGGCTCGATCCTGCTGGACGGCGAGGTCGTGAGCGGCCTGCCGCCGGCCCAGGCGCGGCAGCGGCGCGGCGACATCCAGTATGTGCACCAGGACCCCGGCGCGGCGCTCGATCCCTGGTGGAGCATCGGCCGCTCTTTGCACGAGGGCCTGGTGATCAATGGGGTACGGGATGCGAGCGAGCGCGAGGCGCGGATCGATCAGGTGCTGGAGGCCGTCGGCCTCGGGCCCGAGTTCAAGCGCCGCTATCCGCACGAGCTGAGCGGCGGACAGCTTCGCCGTATCGGGCTCGCGCGCATTCTCGTGCTCTCGCCGCGCATCGTGGTGCTGGACGAGCCGACCTCCGGTCTCGACCTCTCGGTCCAGGCGACGGTGCTGCTGCTGTTCCGCGAGCTGCGCGAGCGGCTGGGCCTGACCTATATCTTCATCTCCCACGACCTCTCGGTCGTGCAGCGCATGTGCGACCGGGTCGCGATCATGTACCTCGGGCGCATTGTCGAGCTGGCCGAGACGGCCCGGCTGTTCGCGCGGCCGACCCATCCCTACACCCAGGCGCTGCTGGCCGCCGCCCCGCGCCTGCAGCCGGGACTGCGTACGGAGGGTGCGGAGATCCGCGGCGAGCCGCCGAGCCCCTCGGCGATCCCCTCGGGCTGCGCCTATCGGACCCGCTGTCCGGACGCGGCCGAGGCCTGCGCAGAACGGCTGCCGGTCATGGAAGCCGTTGCCGAGGGCCACGAGACCGCCTGCCTGCGCTGGCGCGAGCTGCCGATGCCGAGTGTAGGGGAAACAGCGCCGGTCGATCGATCGGCCTGATGGGGAAGGAGAAAGCTCATCAAAGCCGCCTGGTACGACAAGACCGGACCCGCCGCCGAAGTGCTGCGGGTCGGTGAGCTCGACGATCCCGCGCCCGGACCGGGCGAGGTGCTGGTGCGGCTGCACGCCTCCGGGGTCAACCCGGCCGACGTCAAGCTGCGCTCCGGCTGGCTGAAAGTTCACGACGCGCTGCCGCGTATCATCCCGAACTGCGACGGCGCCGGCGTGATCGAAGCGCTGGGCGCGGGCGTCGCCGCGTCGCGCCTGGGCGAGCGGGTCTGGGTCCATACCGCCAAGGAAAGCCCGAACGGGACGGCGGCGCAGTACATCGCCCTCGACCAAGCCCTGGTCCAGCCGCTGCCCGGGGCCATGAGCTTTGCCGAGGGCGCTTGCGTCGGCGTGCCGATCGTCACCGCCCATCACGCGGTGCTGATCGACGGTTCGCTCGAGGGTCAGACCATCTTGATCGCCGGCGGGGCGGGAGCGGTCGGGCACTACGCCGTGCAGCTCGCCAAGCAGGCCGGCGCCACGGTCATTGCCACGGTAAGCTCCGCGGAAAAGGCCAACCATGCCCGCGGCGCCGGTGCCGATCACATCATCAACTACCGCGAAGAGGACGTGGCCGCGCGCGTGCTGGCGCTGACCGGCGGCGCGGGCGTCGAGCGCATCGTCGAGGTCGACTTCGGCGCCAACGTCGCGATCGATGCCGAGGTGATCAAGCCGGGCGGCGTGATCGCCTCCTACTCCTCGACCAGCCAGCCCGAGCCGGTCCTGCCCTACTATCCCCTAGCCCTGAAGGGCGTCACCCTGCGCCTGGTCCAGGCCCACCTGGTCTCGGCCGAGCAGCGGCGGGCGATGCTGGCCGACATCGGCCGCCGTCTCGTGGCCGGCGGGCTCGAGCACGCGATCGGCCGCCGCTTTGCCTTGGATCAGATCGCGCTGGCGCATGAGGCCGTCGAAAGTGGCGCGGTCATCGGCAACGTGGTGGTCGATATCGGCTAGCGTGGATGGCGCCGGCCTTGATTGGAGAATCTGATCAATCGAGCTTGGAGAACCGAATTCTCCGCAAGTACGCCCTCTGCCAACCTATAGATTGCGTGCGCTCTCGGCACCTCCGTCTTCAGCTTGTGCCGAGTTCTCAGGTGTTATTCGATCCGTTACACCAAGCGGTATTGAGCGCGACTCATAGCGATAGGTCTCGTCATTGCGAGCGGAGCGAAGCAATCCGGCTGGCTGACAGCTGTTCGGTGGCTCTGGATTGCCACGCTGGCTCACGCCAGCTCGCAATGACGGCCAGAGGATAGGCTGGGGTCAATGCGGCTTGATGTTAGATCGCGCCGTGGCAGTCCCCCAGCGATCGCAACGTTAAGGACAGTAGCCCGTACACCATGACGCATTGACCTGTGTCAGCTTGCCGGTCGTGCAGCGAGGGCATGGTCCACGCCGGCGACGCGCCTGGCTTGAGTGGATTGGCGAGGCGGTCACCGGCAAATGCTGGACCTATGGGGAGGATGGTCTCTATGACAGCTTCGACGTACGTGCGTTGGTTCGCCGACCTATGTCTCGACGACGTGCCATCGGTTGGCGGCAAGAATGCATCCTTGGGCGAGCTCTATAGGGAGTTGACGCCGCTCGGGGTCAAAGTGCCGAACGGCTTTGCCCTGACGGCCGAAGCGTTCCGGGATGCGCTGGACGCCGCCGGCGCCTGGGACGAATTGCATGGTCTGCTCGATGACCTGGACAAGAGCGATGTCAAGGCCCTCGCCGCGGCCGGACATAGAGCGCGCGAGATCGTCTACGCCGCCGGCCTGACCCCTCAGATGCGCGACGAAGTCCTGATCGCCTACCGGCAGCTCGAAGAGCAGTACGGGCCGGACCTCAGCGTTGCCGTGCGCAGTTCGGCGACGGCCGAGGACCTGCCCACGGCCAGCTTCGCCGGCCAACATGACACCTATCTCAACGTGCGCGGCGAAGAGCTGCTGATCGACGCGATCAAGCGCTGCAATGCCTCGTTGTTTACCGACCGGGCCATCTCCTACCGCATGGACCAGGGCTTCGATCACTTCAAGGTGGCGCTGTCGGCCTGCGTCATGAAGATGGTCCGCTCCGATCTCGAGGCCAGCGGCGTGATGTTCTCCATCGATACGGAGACCGGCTTCCGCGACGCCGTGTTCATCACCGGTGCTTACGGCCTGGGCGAGAACGTGGTTCAAGGCGCCGTCGATCCGGACGAGTTCTACGTTCACAAGCCCACGTTCAGGCAAGGCTACCGCAGCGTCCTGCGGCGCGTTCTCGGGGATAAGCAGGTGATGATGGTCTACGCCCCCGGCCGCACGCGTGAGCCGGTGGTGAACAAGCCGACGCCCAAGCCCGCCCGGCAGCGCTTCTGCATCACCGACGAGGAGGTGCTGGTGCTCGCCGATTACGCGATCAAGATCGAGGAGCACTACAGTCAGCGGGCCGGCGAGCCGCGGCCGATGGATATCGAATGGGCCAAGGATGGCGTCGACGGCCAGCTCTACATCGTGCAGGCCCGGCCCGAGACCGTGGTGTCTCAGCAGGCGGGGACCTTCCTGGAATCCTATGTTCTGAAGGGCAAAAGCGAAGTTCTGGCCTCGGGACGCGCCGTCGGGACCAAGATCGGCAGTGGCCCCGCCCGCGTCATCGTCGATGCCCATCATCTACCCGACTTCCAACCAGGGGATGTGCTGGTGGCCGATACCACGACGCCGGATTGGGAGCCGGTCATGAAGACCGCCGCTGCGATCGTCACGAACCGCGGCGGGCGTACCTGCCATGCGGCCATCGTCGCGCGCGAGCTCGGCATTCCGGCGGTCGTGGGTGCGGAACATGCCAGCGAAATCCTGAAGACCGGCTTAGAGGTGACCGTTTCCTGTGCGGAGGGCGATGTCGGCCGCATCTACGAGGGCGAGCTGCCCTACGAGGTCGAGACGACCGACTTGAGCGCTTTCGAGCAGCCGGCGACCCACATGATGCTGAACCTCGGCAATCCCGAGCTGGCCTTCAAGACCAGCTTCCTGCCCAACGACGGCGTTGGCCTGGCACGCATGGAGTTCATCATCAACGAGTACATCAAGGCCCATCCGATGGCGCTGCTGTATCCGGACCGGATAGCGGACGATCGCGAGCGGTCGCAGATCGGGGCCATGGTCAAGCACTATCCTTCGCCCGCCGATTTCTTCATTCAGAAGCTGTCGGAAGGCGTCGGCATGATCGCGGCGGCCTTTTATCCAAAGCCGGTTGTCGTGCGCATGTCGGACTTCAAGAGCAACGAGTACGCCGCGCTGATCGGCGGTGCCGCGTTCGAGCCGGTGGAATCGAATCCGATGATCGGCTTTCGCGGTGCCTCGCGCTACATCCATCCGGCCTATGAAGAAGGCTTCGCCCTGGAATGCGCGGCGATGAAACGCGTGCGCGACGACATGGGCTTGACCAATCTGAAGCTCATGGTCCCGTTCTGCCGCCGGATCGATGAGGCCAAGCAGGTGATCGACGTCATGGCGCGGCACGGTCTGAAGCGGGGCGAGAACGGGCTCGAGATCTACGTGATGTGCGAAATCCCGAACAACGTCATCCTGATCGACGACTTCGCCAAGTTGTTCGACGGCTTCTCCATTGGCTCCAACGATCTCACGCAATTGAGTCTCGGTGTCGACCGTGATTCCGAGTTGGTTGCTTTCGACTTCGACGAGCGCGACCCGGGCATGTTCGAGATGCTCCGCTTGGCAGTCGAGGGGGCGAAGCGCAATGGCCGGCACTCCGGCATCTGCGGTCAAGCGCCGTCGGACTATCCTGAGGTCGCCCAATATCTCGTGCGCCTGGGGATCGACTCCGTCAGCCTGACGCCGGACAGCCTGCTGCGTACGATCGTGGCCGTCCGGGAGATCGAGCGCGAGCTCGGCCGGGAGCCGCGTGCCGAAGCGGCGGAATAGGTATTTCATCTAACCGTTCTGGGGCGGCGCGGCCGCCGGCAATGTGGTGATCGACAGCGCGTGAGTGTCGGTAGCCGCTTCAAGCGCCGTCGTTTGGGCCTCTCCGGCCCCGGAGCATTCCGGTGCCCGCGAGCGCGAAGACGATCGCACCCAGCAGGCACAGCATGAGCGCGATTGTCGACAGCAAGGGGCTCTCAGCCACGGTGACGGCAGTGGCCTCGCTGCTGAGCGCGACGATGCCGACGCTCGCGGGTCTTTCGAAGGGGCTTGGGTTGTAGACTCCGCCGCCGCGCTCGATCTCATGGCGCGCCGCCAGGCGGGCGATCGCGCCGTCCAGCTCGGCACTGTCGACGGTGATGCTGACCGGGTCGCCTGGCGCGAGCGCTTCGACGAGCGCGGCGCTCTCTTCGCCGGCCCAAGGCGGGGGCGCGTAGCGAAAGCTTGGCCGATAGGGTCCTTTCAGGAAACGTGGGCTTTCGAGCGTGATCGAGAGATAGGGCGAGGTGAACAGCAGCCGGCCGCCCGGTCTCGCGGCGCGGCCGGTCCCGATCTCGCCGACTGTGCCCTCGATCACGATCAAGTCGCGATCGCTGCGGCTATCGAGCAGGTATCCGAAGGCCAGGAGCCAAGACGCGGCGACGCCAAGGCTGATCCAGCCGAAGAGCCGCCGGCGAAGAGGGCGGCCGGTCGCTGTCCGCGGCGTGGCGTCGCCGGCGCTCACAGCGGATGCCAGTCCGTGATCGCGTCGATCGCCACTTCCATCTCCCAGACCGGGCCGACGGCGAAATGCTTGGTCTTCTCGTAGACGATCGCTTCGGACTCGAATTTCAACGGCTTGTAGAAGCAAGCCGGGTCGAAGGCCGCGCGCCCGGCCGAAGGGCCTTGCGGATCGACCACCACCAGCGCCTGCTGCGGTTTCCA
>JAKSDN010000601.1 GCA_022360075.1 Kiloniellales bacterium
ACAACGTCGCCCTGATCGACGGCACCGTGCTCGGCGGCGCCGCCGGTAACATCGGCGTCAACGTCGCGGTCGGCGACAACCAGCTGCAGGAGAACGTGGCCGTTCTCTCCGCGATCGGCACGACCGCCGGCGCCGGTTCGGCCGATGCCGAGGCCTTCAGCATCCAGAAGTCCGTCAACAACGAGTTCGACGACGGGGTCGAGGACGCCGAGGTCTTCAACAACACCCAGTTGATCGGTGCCGTGCTCGCGGCCGCCGACGGTAACATCGGCCTGAACGCCGCGACCGGCGCCTACAACGGGCAGAAGAACGCCCTGGCGATCGCCGCGGTGACCGGCTCGGCCACGCTGTCCGAGGCGACGGCTGCGATCCTGCAGCAGAGCACCTTCAACGACACCTCGCACACGGATACCTCCAACGAGGTGAAGCTGATGGACAGCGTCGCCAACGGTGCGACCGGCAACATCGGCCTGAACCTGGCCGCCGGCACGAACAATCTCCAGCAGAACACCCTGGCGATCTCATCCGTGCAGTAAGCTGCGCCGATACGACTCTCGAACTTCGAGACACCACCCTGGGGTCCGGCCGCTCGGCCGGGCCCCTTCTTCTTGCCTGCCCTCCGCGATGTCGGCGCCGTCGGGGCGCCGCGCCCGGCACCGGCCTTTCCAGGCCCTGTACGCCCCCGTTACAGCATTGCTTTCCTTGGCAAAACGGCCGGAACCGGGAGCTTCGACCCGTTTTTCGCGGCAGTCTGTAACGGTGGCGGACGACAATGTCGCGATACCGCCAGGGTCGACCATCTTTATCGCGTTATATCAATTACTTATCTGGTTGGCACGAGACTTGCGACATATTCCGCGACGGCAGGAAGCCGGAGGCTGCGGTTGCGCCCGCGTGTCGAGTGTCGTGGCCCCTGCTGGGAACTCGAACCCTGATCTTTCGGGAGGTCTGTTAGAGATGAAACTGAGACATAGTTTGATGGCTCTGGCGGGAGTTGCCGCGGTCGCCCTCATTGCGGGGCCGGCCTACGCGCAGACCGTCACGACAAGCGCGAGCCTGAACAAGACTTACGACGAAGACGTCGACGTTGACTTCGACAACACGGTCGAGGTCAGCATCGCCAAGGACATCGATGTCAGCAAGGACATGGATTACAACGGCGTCGTCAACATCACCGGCAACATCAACGTGGCCGAGGCCGCGCTGTCGGTGGTCGACAACAAGCAGATCGTCGACGACGGCATCGTCTCCGTGACCGGCACCGATGCGACCCTGAACAACCTGGCGATCATCGACGGCACGGTGCTCGGCGGGGCTGCTGGTAACATCGGCGTCAACGTGGCGGTCGGTGACAACCTGCTGCAGGAGAACGTTGCCGTTCTCTCCGCGATCGGCACCACGGCAGGTGCCGGCTCGGCCGATGCCGAGGCCTTCAGCCTGCAGAAGACGGTCAACAACAGCTTCTCCGGAAGCTCCGACGCCGAGGTCACCAACAACACGCAGCTTCTCGGTGACGTGCTCTCGACCGCCGACGGCAACATCGGCCTGAACGCCTCGACCGGCGCCTACAACGGGCAGAAGAACGCCCTGGCGATCGCCGCGGTGACCGGTGCCGCCACCCTGTCGGAGGCCACGGCCGCGGTGCTGCAGCAGAGCACCTTCAACTCCACCACGCACAACGACACGAGCAACTCGGTCTCGCTCGGCGGCAACGTTGCCAACGCGGCGACCGGCAACGTCGGGCTGAATCTCTCGGCCGGCTCGAACAATCTCCAGCAGAACACGCTGGCGATCTCGTCCGTGCAGTAAGACAAGCTATAGCCTGCGCTCCTCTGGGAGCCACTCACAAGGGGTTCCGGCCGACCGGCCGGAACCCTTCTTCTTTGTCCATCGCCGGCCCTTTTCAATCCCTTCTCCGCCCGTTGCGGCGGACGCCTGTAACGCAGGCGGACAACGACCGGCCCGCCGTTTCAGGCTCTCAAGACGAGTATGGCCTCCCATCAACCACTTAGCCCATGGCACGTACCTTGCATTAATTTTGGTTAACGGAGATGCATGGGCGGTCGAACGGGCGGCTTTGAGCCGCGCAGAGATGGCCGGACCGCTCGACCCGACGGTTGCGGGAGACTCGGGGCATGAAACTCTGGAGCGCTTGGGGTTCACTATTGAGCATCGCGGCGGTCGCCTTGGTCGCCGGGCCAGCGCTCGGGCAGACGGTCAGCTCGACCGTCGAGCTGCTCAAAACCTATGATGAGGACATCGACGTCGATTACGAGAACAACGTCGATGTCGACATCGCCAAGGACATCGATGTCAGCAAGGACATCGACTACAACGGCGTGGTGAACATCACCGGCAACATCAACGTCTCCGAAGCGGCGATGTCCACCATCGACAACAAGCAGATCACCAACGACGGCGTGGTGGACGTATCCGAGGCCGATATCAGCAATCTCGCCGTCGTCGAGGGCACCGCGCTCGTGCTCTCCGGCGGTAACCTCGGCGTCAACATCGCGGTCGGCGACAACCTGCTTCAGGAAAACGTCGCCGTTCTCTCGGCGATCGGCGCCGGCAGCGCGGCCGGCTCGGCCGAGGCCGAGATCTTCAGCGTGCAGAAGACCTTCAACAACGACTTCACGGGCACGAGCTCGGACGTCACCAACAACACGCAGTTGCTCGGCGACGTGCTCGCCGGTGCCGCCGGCAACATCGGCGTGAATGCCGCGACCGGCGCCTACACCGGTCAGAAGAACGCCTTGGCGATCGCCGCGGTGACGGGCGATGCGGCCCTGTCGGAAGCCACGGCCGCCGTCCTTCAGCAAGCCACCTTCAACGGCACGAGCCACACGAACACGAA
Organism: Kiloniellales bacterium; assembly: GCA_022360075.1. The sequence continues at coordinate 2,858 of JAKSDN010000601.1, forward strand.
CAACTCGGTCTCGCTCGGCGGCAATGTCGCCAATGCCGCGAACGGCAACATCGGCCTCAACCTCTCCGCCGGGACCAACAACCAGCAGCAGAACTCGCTGGCCATCTCTTCGGTCCAGTAGCGAAGCCCCACCCGGATCTGAATGCGGCCACCCTCCCGAACACCGGGGGAGCGACTCTCGACGCGCGCCTGCCCGGTGCAGAGCGCGCTTTGTGCCGGGCAGAGGTATAGTCCGTGTAACGCAATCGGACGGCGTAACGCAGACGGACAGGAGGGGACGAGCCACGGCGGCGTAGGGCGTTGAATTCCAGCCATCTCCTGACCCGAAAGCCTGGCATGGAATTTGCTGGATCTCTGGGCGGGAGCGTTCGAAACGGTCCCGAGCTTACGGACCCTTAAGGTGGCCATAGAGTCACCGGCGCCGGAGATAATGAATGGACAGGAAGTCGAGACGTCTAGGGGGCCTGGCGATCGTCGCCGCAGCCTTGCTCTTGGCGGCACAGGCCAGCGTCGCACAGGACGTGCCGGAGCCGCCGGACGATCCTTTCATGACCGGGGACGTGTCGCTGTCGAAGAGCTACGACGAGGACGTCGACGTGGAGGTCGACAACAGCGTCGCGGTCACCATCGCCAAGGACAGCGAGGTGACGAAGGACTTCGACGTGAACGGCGTAGTGAACATCACGGGCAATATCGAGGTCTCGCAAGCGGCGGTGACCGTGATCGACGGCAAGCAGATCCTCAACAACGGCCGCGTTGCCTTTTCCGGCAGCGATGCGAGCCTTTCGAACCTGGGCGTAATCGACGGCTCGGTGCTGGCGACGGCCAATGGCAATATCTCGCTTAACCTGGCCGTCGGCGACGGCATCGCCCAGGAGAACGCGGCCGCGGCGGCCGTGACGGCGCTTGCGACGGCGGCCTCCGGCGACGCCGAGGTCTTCGGCCTGCAAGAGGGCTTGAACAACGACATCAGCTACGGGGTCGTGCCTGGGACGGTCTTCAACCGCGCCCAAGTCGGCGGCAACGTTTTGGCCGGCGCCAGCGGCAACGTGGGGGCGAACGTCGGTGTCGGGGCTTTCCACGGGCAAAAGAACGCGATCGCCTTGGCGGTGGTGGTGGGCTCGGCGAGCCTCGCGGAAGCGACCGCCGGCGTGCTACAACAAGCGAGTTTCAACAGGACGACGACCAATCAGACGACCAACGACGTGACGCTGAATGGCGCCGTGGCTTCCGGCGCGAGCGGCAATGTGGCGCTCAACTTCGCGGCAGGATCGAACAACCTGCAACACAACGCGCTTGCCATCACCAGCGTCCAGTAGCGCGAGATTTCTGGAGCGGCCGTAGCCAGGCTGGTCGCTGGAGCCCCCAACCGGGCTCAGAGGCCGAAAAGGGGTGTGGGAATGGGCAGCAGCAAGGCCGTCAGCCAGCTACGACCACGCGCTCTGTGGCTCGCCCTGGTGCTGTTGCTGAGCTGCGTCTTCCCGATCGAGGCGGCGGAGATTCGCCTCGGGGGCGTCATCCCCGGGGCCGGCGTGATACGCAAGAACATGAAGAGCATGCGAGAGCGGCGCTATCTGGACATGGTGCCGCAGGAGACGGATTTCAGCTGCGGCGCGGCCTCCGTGGCCACGATTCTGAAGTACGCCTATGGCCGGGACATGACCGAAAGGGACGTGCTCGAGCAAATGTTCGAGATCGCCGACCGCGAGGTCGTGCTCGCCAAGGGCTTCTCGCTGCTCGATATCAAGAAGTACGTAGAAGGCCTCGGCATGCAGGGCATTGGCTTCCGGATCGCGCCGGAGAACATGGACCAGATCAAGATGCCGACGATCGCCCTGATCGATATCCGGGGCTACAAGCACTTCGTCGTGGTCAAGAAAGTGCGGGACGAGCGGGTCTACGTGGCCGATCCCGCGCTCGGCAACAAGATCATGAAACTGGAGGATTTCGCCGCGGCCTGGAACGGGGTCGTCTTTGCGATCGTGGCGAACAACTACAATGCCGAGAACCTTCTGGTTCATGCCCGCGACCATGACAGCGCGCGGCGGCTCATGGGCATACGCGCGCCGGTCGTGAACGCGGCGCCGTTCGACTTCGGAGTTACTCACGCCGATCGGTTTCAATTTTAGGTAGCCGCTCGGACTCCGACCCGATCTTTTCTACCTGGCCGTTGGCCGGGCCCGTGCCGCTACGGGATTTCCCGTACGCGGTCTCACGAATTTACCGACATGGCGGTTCGGAGGGACAATCCCCCCAACAGCGACAGGCGTCGTCGGAAGCCCACAGCGGGTGGGGGCCTCGCGACGGTGAGTGTTGCCTCGTGCCTTGGTTGGAGCCTTTCTGGAGATCGGGTTCCGCCGGGGTTGAACAAGGGAGTCGAAGATGCTCCCGTCGGGGAACTCGGTCACCGGTCATCAAGGGCTCGCCCGCCGGACAGGGAGTCGCGGGCGACGCAAGGCCACTTTCCTCTCCCTGCTGACGCTCCTCGTGGCGGGTCTCGCGCCGGCGGCGCAGGCGTTCATGCCGGACATGAGCGTCGTCCGGAACGCGGAGATCGTGCCGGATGAGGAACTCGCCGATATGCGCGGCCGCTTCGTGCAGGGCGGCGACGTCACCTACTTCGGCTTGCAGATGATCACCGCCTGGCAGACCGCCGATGGCACGATCATCAACACGGGCGTGGAGTGGGGCATGGACGTCGCCAACAGCGCGGCGAACCCGACGGTGAGCTTCTTTCACCTTTCCACGGAGGAGCCCAACACCGTCAACGTCGGGCAGGAGCAGCTCGGCCTCTCGGGCCCCGAGCCCCTCCCCCTGGCCCCCACGGCCGGGGCGGGCGGCCTGGAGACGGCCACCGGCGTCGTGCAGAGCATCCAGGCTGCGGGCGATCTCAACGATATCGGCAACGATCTTGCGATCGCGATCGTCGACAGCGGCGCTGTCGCGACGCTCGCCAACCCCCAGGCCTCGCTCGGCGCGCCGACGGAGATTACCGAGACCACGACCCAGCAACTCTCCTCGACCGTCCGGGCCACGGCCTTCATCGAAGACAACGCGATCGGCATGGTGGTCGACGTCCAGGGCGGCGGCAGGGTGCTCCAGGAGCTCCGGGGCGACCTCGGCCGGGCCGCGCAGCACGTCAACGTCACGAGCAACCTCAACGTGATCCGCAACGCCTTCCAGATCAATTTCGGCGTGAGCCAAGCCAACCAGCCGCTCGCGGCCAACGTGGGCTCGGCGCTGCGGCTCCTGCAGGGCCTGCGCCAGTGACCGGTCGGGCCCATCCCGGTCGCGGAACTGGCATGAGGATTGCTATTCAGACTCCCGTTCACCCGATCGACGCATGGCGGTAAACTGCCGATAAGAACAGCCGAATCGACGACGACCGGGTCGCGCTCGATGACCGCGAAGGTCAGCAGAGAGGCTGGAAAAAGGGAGCTCATCATGCCGACCGCAAGACCGTTTCCAGGGGCCTCCGTCGCCCTTGCCGCGCTCAGCCTGCTGCTCGGTTCCGTACCGGCGGCCGCGGCCGACGCCCAGGGCCAGTTCGCCATCAAGGGCGTCGGCCTGCTGACGTGCGAACAGAGCGTTCAGGCACGCGAGTCGCAGTCGGCGCTCGACGCCGCCTTTCGGGGCTGGATCCAAGGCTTCGTGACCGGCGTCAATCGCTATCAGGACGGCACCTATGATGCAGCGCCCTGGGGCACGCCCGAGATCCTGGCGACCATCGTCTACAACCACTGCCGCGAAAACCCGCAGGAGCGCTTCGTCGAGGCCGTCCAAAAGCTCGTGGCAACCCTGCAGAAGGACCGCCTGAGCAAGAGCTCGCCGCTGCTGACGGTGGACGTCGACGGGCGCCGTACCCTCCTGTATCAGGAGATGCTGAAGCGGGTGCAGGAACGTCTGGCCGACCAGGGACTCTATCTGGGGACGGCAGACGGCGTGTTCGGACCGAGGACGCAGGAGGCGATCGCCATGTACCAGATCAGCGAGGGCCTCGAGGGCACGGGCGTGCCCGATCCTCTGACCGTCTGGAAGCTCGTTCAGCCCTGACGCCGATCGTGCGTGGGTAACCGCGTTCGCCGGAGCCAGGCCTACCGGACGGTCTTGCGTATGACAGGAAAAGGACTCAGTCTCCTACCCTCAGGCGAATCTCTCTCGTACCAGTAAAGAGTCGCGTTCTATTGGCGCCTGGATCGGGGAAGGACAACAGAAACGGAAGATCAAACGGCACAACTGTCGTTTCTTTGCCGAAGCGATAGGTATAGATTGCTACCGACTTCGTCGAATCCGGGTTGCTAGACTGAAGATGAGCCCACTCTATTGCTGGACTTGCAGGATTGCCGGGCATTAATGTTGTGACAGGTCGATCGGATCCGCATTGGGCAACACGCGTTTGGATCGAGGGGAACGCGAACGCGTGAGTTATCGTGCGCTTTGGATTCTGTGCTTCGTCTTGGTGTCGGCCGCGCCTGAACGCGCGGCCGCTCAGGATTCCGTTATTGACGCGCTTCGCCAGCAGCTCGAGCGCCTGACCCAGGTCATCGAGGTCCAGCGGCGCGCGCTTCTGAACATGGAGAGGCGCCTGCGGAACCTGGAGGAGCAGAAGACGGAGGAGAAGCCGCCGCCCCCGCAGGAAACCCAGCCACCCCCGCCACCGGCGACGACAACGCAGCCGCCCCCGCCGCCGCCCGAGGAACAGAAGGTCACGGAAGTCGAGCCGGACAAGCAGCCCACGACGCCGCCGACCACGACGACCGAGCCGACCACGACCACCGAAGAAGACGGCGAGGAGGAAGAGGTCAAGAAGGAGGCCGAGCCGCAGCGCGTGCTGGAAGCGGTCGCCGGCGAGACCCAGGGCTTCTTCGGCAGCCGCCTGACGATCGAGCCCGGCATTTCCGTGTCGCGCACGGATCGATCGGAGCTCGGCTTGAGCGGCTTCCTCGCCCTCGACGCGATCTTTCTCGGCAACATCAGCGTCGACGAGGTCGAGTCCGAGGTGATCACCATGGACGTGACCACGCGGCTCGGCATCACCGACGACTTGCAGGTCGACCTCAATATCCCCTACGTCTATCGCGAGTCGAACTTCCTGAGCCGCGGCGCCGGCGGTGCGGCGACGAGCCAGTCGGAAGCCGACGTGTTTTCCAAGAACCTGGGTGACGTCGGATTCGGGGCGAGCTATCGGGTCTTTCGAGAGACCGAGTACCTTCCCGACATCGTCGTGAACCTGCGGGGCCGGGCGCCTACCGGGACCTCGCCGTTCGGCATCGAGGTCAAGACCATCGCGGGCAGCCAGGGCAACCTGCAAGTCCCCAAGGAGCTGCCGACAGGAAACGGCGTCTTCCAGGTCTCAGGCGGCCTGTCCTTCCTGCGCACGCTCGATCCCGCCGTGCTCTTTGCCAGCATCGACTACTTCCACAACTTCCAGACCAGCTTCGACGACGTCGATTCGGCGCCGGGAGATCAGCCGGGCGAGGTCGACCTCGGCGACGCGATCCAGTTCGGCTCCGGCGTGGCCTTTGCGCTGAACGAGCGCCTCAGCCTGAACTTCTCCTACACGCAGCGCTTCGTGCAGAAGAGCCGGATCAGGTTCGAGGGTGGCAGCTTCCAGGACATCGTCGGCAGCAGCGCCAGCATCGGCGTCCTGAACTCGGGCATCACCTTCGCGATCACCGACAGCCTGACCATGGTCTCGAACGTGGGAGCGGGCTTGACCGACGATGCGGCTGACCTCGAGTTCAGGATCTCTTTTCCCTACACGTTCTGAGCGTTTGCGAGTGCATTGGCCTCCGACCGATCTGACGGGGCCGGATGACATCTCGGCGCGCAGTCGTTCGAGCGCAGCCAGGACGAGGCCAAGCCCTGGCAGCAATACTGAGCTGTGTTGAGCCGATGTATTTCCTTGGCCGTCAGTGCGAGACGTGAGAAGCCGCGAAGCCCCATTTGGCGGTTGGAGCACGGCCAGGCCTACCCGCTCGCAGCCAGTACGCATCTAGCTCTGACCGGCTTCCCGCTCCACTTCGATCTCCCGCGGCGCCACGCCGGCGGCCAGGGCGATGCGCATGAGATGGGGCAGGCTGCGCGCGCCCATCTTCTCGATCACCCGTGCCCGGTGAACCTCGACGGTCCGCGGGCTGATTCCCAGCTCTGATGCGATGGACTTGTTGGAGCAGCCGACGATCAGGAGATCGAGCACGTCGCGTTCGCGCGCGGTCAGGCGTGCCAGGGCCTCGCGCGCATCCTCGCGCTCGGTGGCCTCAAGCTGAGCCTCCCGGCTGAGCTTCAAGGCACGCTCGATGCTCGCCAGGATCTCGGACTCTTCGAACGGCTTTTCGACGAAATCCAGAGCACCGGACTTCATCGCCTTGACCGCCAGCGACACGTCGCCACCGGCCGTGATGATGATCACCGGCAGCCGGCTTCCCTGCTCGGCCAGCCTGTCGATGATCTCCAAGCCACTGACGTCGGGCATGCGCAGATCGTATACGAGGCAGGCCGCGCCACCGGAGCGATAAGTGCTGAGAAAGTCTTGTCCTGAGTTGTAGGTCTCTACATTGAAATCGAGTGATTCGAGCAGAACTTTTAATGAATCCAGAACTGCATCGTCATCATCTACTATGAATATACTGGCCTCGCGCCGTACCATTCCTTTCGCCTTTCTGCGCGATTGGCAGAGAGAAGCTGAATTGGGCCCCTCCGCCACTGCGATCGGCTGCCCATATCCGTCCGCCGTGTGCAACGACGATCAGCCGGCAGATCGCTAGTCCCACACCCATGCCGCTCGCCTTCTCGCTGACGATGGGGCTGAACAGGCGCTCGGCAGCCTGCGGGCTCAGGCCGCATCCCGTATCGGACACCGCGACCTCGATGCCGCCGAGGCCGTCGCGCGAGGCGCGAATGGAGAGCTCGCGCTCGCCGGCGCTTTCCAGGGCCTCGACCGCGTTGCGGATCAGGTTGAGGACGACTTGTTGGATCTGAACTCGGTCGACGAGAACCTGGGGCAGACCCGGCTCGACGTCGAGATCGAAGTCGATGCTCTGATCGAGCGCCGAAGCTAGAGCAAGCTCTGCCGACTCCTTGAGGATCTCGCCGATGTCAGCGGGCGCTCGCTCGAACTCGCCCTTCTCGACAAGACGTCTGAGGCGGTGCACGACCTGGCCGGCGCGGCGCGCCTCACCCACCGCCTTGTCCATCAGCGTCAGGGCCGAGTCGGCCGCGTGCCCCTCGCCCTTCTCCATCAGGCGGCGACAGGCCTTCAAGTAGTTCATGATGGCCGTCAGGGGCTGCACGATCTCGTGAGCCAAGGCCGAAGCCGGCGCGGCGCGAAAGCCCGATGCCAGGGCGGAGAAAAGCTCACCCCGCAACTCGTCCGCCGCCGAGAAGGTGGCGCGGCCGTCGTGGATGGACTTCTGTACGAAGGCGACGAAGCGACGCCTTTCGTTGGCGTTGAGCTCGCCGAGGACGATCTCCATGCCGAAGCTGGAGCCATCCTTGCGCAGTCCCTGATAGGCCGGCGCGCCCTCGGTCGTGGCGATCGTATCGTTGCCGAGGCGCCGCCGAAACCGCTGGCTCCAGCTTGCGCGATCCTCTGGCGCGATGAGGCATTCGAAACTCCGCCCGATCACCTCGGATGCCTCACGGCCGAACAGCCCTTCGGCGGCCTTGGAAAAGGACTCGATCAGGCCGTCGCAGTCGATCTTGATCGTCGCTTCCGCGCTGCTCCCGATGATCGAGGGGACGAGGACCTCGCTGTTCGCCCTCGCGCCTCGAGGGAGCGCCGCCGTGGGGCGATCGTCGCCGTTC
>JAKSDN010000668.1 GCA_022360075.1 Kiloniellales bacterium
ATCGCTGCCGTTGCGCCCAGAAGGGTAAAAGCCATCACGATGGCGGTGCGGACCGTATGCTTGTCGGCGATCCATCCCAGAACGACACCGCCCAATGCGCCGGCTATGCCCATCATTGACCAGATGGGTGCGATCTGGCTCGACCGATATCCGAGATCATCCACCGCATAGGCGCTCAGATAGGTCAGAAGCGGCGCGCCGAGCAGCGCCACGATGGAAGCGCACACGAGCACCAGCGCCATGCCGCTGCGGCTGCGGCTGCCGCCCGCTTCGGTCCTCCTGCGGGGGCTTCCACCTGAAGACTTCGCCATCGTTCCCGGTTGAAAACCGTCAGCGCGACGAAACACGATCATGCACCCGACCGCGATCGACAGGCTGATGAGCCCGGTCACGATCCACAGCCCGCCTGATCCGATGGGCATCAGAAGGAGGCTGAGAAGCAAACCGTTGAGGATCAGGCCGAAATTGGTGCCAGCATTGACGAAACCCATGGCCCGCCCTCGAAACGAAGGCGGCGTGAAGCGTGGGACAAGCACGGCCATCGGGACCCAGGCGGTCGCGGTGGCGACACCGATAATCGTGCGCAGAACGAGCAGCGTCCAGTAATCGCCGGCAAGGGAATAGCCGAATAAGGCGCCAGCGGTCACGAGCATCGTCAGGATGACGAGGTTTTCCGGCCCGATGACGACGCATAGGCGCGCACTGACGAGAGAACCCGCCAGAAAGGCGACCATGCCCATCGAGGTGATCAGGCCCGCAGCGGAATAGTCAAACCCGATAGAGACCTGCATATTCGGCAACAGAGCCGCGAACAGATAGTTGCCAAACGCATAGGTCGCGAGGATGCAAAGCATGCACAGCAAAGTCGCGAGGACAGATGTGTATCGCTGCGTCTTGCCTGTGGTTCCGTGCACTCGAACATCTCCACCAGCTTCTCCGGCTTGAAGAAGGCGATTGAAGTCCGAGGTCCCAAATCCAAATGGTCTTTCTCACGTCTGTCCCTACCAACGTACCCAGATAGAAGGCCGACGACGCACGCGGTCTCCAGACTTTGATGAAGAAGCGATAACCTCTGATACGATAAGAAGAAATGGCAATTCGATTTATGCGGATACATAAGAAAAACGAATATGCTTTCCCGCTTCTCACTCACGCCGTCTGTCGTGGATTGTTTCGCTGCTTAAGCTCCCCACGGCCAACATGCGCGGAGCGCCAGCGGCTATCCGTTCAGGAGCCCTGACAGCGTGCGTACGCCGTCGATGAGCGTTGCATCGTCGAAGGCGGCATAGCCCAAGACCAAACCCTGAGTCCGCGTTCTTCCCGCATAATAAGACGACAGCGGCTGCAAGAATAAACCCGCCCCGCTTGCACGCGCTGCGATCTCCTGGTCTGTCTCGGTGGATTTCCGACCGCCGCGCAGCCAGGCCACGGTGTGCATTCCCGCGGACAAGTCGCCCAGCTCCAGCACGTCACCGAGTTGTTCGGCCAATGCAGCCGCCAGGACGTCCCGTCTCTGCCCGTAGACCCGCCGCATGCGCCGGAGATGGACCGCGAAGTGCCCCTCCGCCATGAAGCGGGCCAACACGGGCTGCACCAGGAA
>JAKSDN010000204.1 GCA_022360075.1 Kiloniellales bacterium
CGCGACCGAAGGCGGCTTCACGCCCCAGCGGGTCGTGGCGGCCAGCGGTCCCGAGGGCACGGTGCGCGGCCAGACCGTGCCGAAGTCGCCCCCGTCGGTGCTGCACTACGACCCGGACGACCCATCGGCCGATGCGGAAGGCTTGGTTGCGCGACCCAACGTCTCGCTCGAGGAGGAGACGGTCACCCAGCTTCAGGCCAAGCAGGCCTACAAGGCCAACGTCGCGGTGATCGAGCGGATGGACGAGATGGTCGGCGCGCTGCTCGACGTCAAATCCTGAAACATGACTAGTGGTACGACTCCGACATTCCGATCCCGGAATGTCGGAGTCGTACCACTAGGTATCTCTTTGTTGGGTCCAATTCTGGCCGACACTTGATCCAATTTCATCGGACTCAGGTGTCGGAATTGAACCACTAGCGCCTGACCAGGCAGCCCTCGAGGCCCTGGCGGCTCTCCCATCCCTCGCGCTCCAGCTCCGGCGCGCCGCGTTCCTCTAGCGGATAGCCGATGCAGAGATAGGCGACCAGGGACCAGCGATCCGGCACGTCCAGGCTCCGCGCGACCGCTTCGGGCTCGATGATCGAGACCCAGCCGACGCCGATCCCCCAAGCCCGCGCGGCCAGCCAGAGCGTGTGGACCGCCGTGACGACCGAGAACCGTAGCGTCTCCGGCATGGTCTTGCGGCCGAGGCCGTGGCCGGTCGTGGTCGCCTCGTCGCAAAAGACGCCGAGCTGCACCGGCGCCTCGTCGAGCCCGGCGAGCTTGAGCCGGGCGTAGAGCGCGGCGCGCGCGCCGCTGTAGTCGGCCAAAGCCTCGGCATTGCAGGCGAGGAAGTTCTCGCGGACCGCCGCCCGGCGCGCCGTTTCTTCCACAAGCACGAAGCGCCAGGGTTGGCTGAGCCCGACCGATGGCGCTTGGCAGGCGAGGGCGAGGAGCCTGTCGATCACCGCCGGCGGCACGGGATCGCGGCGGAAGCGCCGGACATCGCGCCGCCAGCGGACCAGTTCGGCGAGCCGGGCCCGGAAGTCGGCGTCGAAATCCGGTTGCCGATCCGCGCGGGCCTCGCTATCTCGCATCCTTGTCACTCGCTGTCGGCGCTGCGCTGCAGGCAATCCAGCGCTCCCGTGTGGGTGATTGGGGCGAGGCCTGGCGGCAAAGACAAGGGTCTTGTGACCTGCGTATTCGGTTCGGGCCTACAAGAAGACGTTAAGGTCGGTCATGTCTATTGGAGACGACGAACGCGGGTTGTTCGATCGCTCGTAGAGCTCTTTGTTGCAATCAATTGTCCGAGAACGCTTTTTCGCGCCCAACACGAAGCAACGAATTCGCCCCACGATGTCAGCCAGGCCTCTCGATCACCCCCGCCACCTCGACCCGACAGCCGCCTGGGCCGTCTTTCTCGACGTCGACGGCACCTTGATTCCCATTGCCGAGACCCCGGATACCGTTCTTGTCGGCGACCGGCTCCCGGACATTCTGCGGCGCTTGGCGCCCGCGCTGGATCAGGCTTTGGCGCTGATCTCGGGCCGCGCGATCGCCGATCTCGACGGGCTCTTCACGCCGCTCGTGCTGCCCACCGCGGGCCAGCACGGCCTGGAACGGCGCGACGTCCGGGGGCGGATCCTGCGCCTTGGCGACCAGGCGGAGCTCGATTTCCTGCGCGGCCCGCTGCAGCGCTTCGCCGCCTCTCGGCCGGGAATCATCCTCGAGGACAAGGGGTCCGCCTTGGCGCTGCACTATCGCCGGGCGCCCGAGGCCGCGGCCGGCGCCCGGTCGCTGATCGATGAGCTGTTGCATGAGACCGGCGACTCTGTTCGCCTGCTGTCCGGAAAGATGGTGTTCGAGATGAAACTGCCTTTGGCCGACAAGGGCGCGGCGATCGCGGCCTTCATGGAAGAGCCGCCCTTCGCCGGACGCCGGCCGATCTTCATCGGCGACGACGTCACCGATGAGGACGGCTTTGCCGTGGTCAACGCCCTGGGTGGCCTGTCGATCAGGGTCGGCGAAGGGCGCGCGACGGCGGCGGAACACAGCATCGCCGACGTGGCCGCCGTGCTCGATTGGCTCGCGGCGCTCGCCGACATCCAGCCGGGAGCCTCGTAGGCATGAGCTCGCTCGAGCTTGCCGTTATCGGCAACTGCACGATCGGCGCCTTGCTCGACAGCAAGGCCCGGATGGTCTGGGCCACATTGCCGCGCTTGGACAGCGATCCGCCCTTCTGCGCGCTGCTCGACGGCGCCGGCGAGGCCGGGAAGGGGCTGTACGAGATCGAGCTGCTCGACTTTCGCCTCAGCCGACAGCGCTACCTGCGCAATTCGGCGGTCCTGGTGACCGAACTCTTCGACCACAGCGGCGGCGCGCTCGAGATCGTCGATTTCGCTCCCCGCTTCAAGCAGTTCGGGCGCACTTTCCGGCCCAGTATGCTGGTGCGCATGGTGAGCGCCACGGCCGGTAAGCCCCGGATCCGGGTTCGTCTCCGGCCGACGTTCGGCTACGGCGCGCAGCACCCGGAGGTAACCCGCGGCTCTAACCATATCCGCTATCTGCTGCCCGACCTGGCCCTACGGCTCACGACCGACGGGCCGATCAGCTACATCCTCGAGGAGGTGCCCTTCGTTCTCGAGACGCCCCTCAACCTGCTACTGGGGCCGGACGAGAGCCTGACCCATGGGCCGCGCGAGATCGCGCGCGAGTTCTACGAGAACACCGACGACTATTGGCGCGACTGGTCGCGCTCGCTGGCGTTGCCTTACGAATGGCAGGACGCCGTGATCCGCGCCGCGATCACGCTCAAGCTCAGCAACTTCGAGGAAACCGGGGCTATCGTCGCCGCCATGACGACGTCGATCCCCGAGGCGCCGCACAGCGGGCGCAACTGGGATTACCGCTATTGCTGGCTGCGCGATTCCTACTTTGTCGTCCATGCCTTGAATGCGCTGAACGCGACCAAGACGATGGAGGGCTTTCTCAGCTACATCAACAATATCGTGGCCTCCGCCGAGGACGGCTATCTGCAGCCGGTCTTCGGCATCGCGCAGGAGAAGCTACTCGACGAGCGCGAGGTGGACTCGCTCGATGGCTATCGCGGCATGGGGCCGGTGCGCGTCGGCAACAGCGCCTACAAGCAGGTCCAGAACGACGGCTACGGCAGCGTGGTCCTGGCCACCGCCCAGACCTTCTTCGATGCGCGCATGGCGCGCCCGGGCGACGAGAGCCTGTTCTACCGCCTGGAGCGGCTCGGCGAGCAGGCGGTGAGGCGCTGGGATCAGCCCGATGCGGGGCTCTGGGAGCTGCGCACCCGCGAGAGCGTGCATACCTATTCGAGCCTGCTCTGCTGGGCTGCCTGCGACCGGCTCGGCAAGATCGCCCGACGGCTCGGGCTCGCCGCGAGGGAAGCCTATTGGTCCGAGCACGCGGCGACCATCCACCGCGGCATCCTCGAGCGCGCCTGGAATCCCGAGCTCAACAGCTTCACCGCGGCCTTCGACGACCACGAGATCGATGCCAGCCTGCTGCTGATGCCGCAGCTCGGCTTTCTGCCCGCCGACGATCCCCGTTTCCTCGGCACGCTGGCCTACGTCGAGTCCAAGCTGCTGCACGGCCGGCATCTCAATCGCTACGCTTCGCCGGACGACTTCGGGCTGCCGGAAACCTCGTTCAACGTCTGCACCTTCTGGTATATTGATGCTCTGGCCGCCGTCGGCCGGCTCGAGGAAGCACGGGATCTCTTCGAGCACATGCTGAAAGCGCGCAATGCGCTGGGCCTGCTGTCCGAAGATCTGGACAGTGGCACGGGGGAGCTCTGGGGTAATTTCCCGCAGACCTATTCGATGGTTGGACTGATCCACTCCGCGATGCGCCTTTCCCGTCCCTGGGAGGAGGCTTTTTGAGTCGTCTGATCGTCGTCTCGAACCGCGTCGCACCTGTCCGCAAGCGAGGCTCCGGTGCCGAGGGCGGCCTGGCGATCGCGATCTATGCCGCTCTGAAGGAGCGGGGCGGTATCTGGTTCGGCTGGAGCGGCCAGATATCGGACCAGGACTCCACTCAGCCCAACATCTTCGACGTCGGCAAGGTCACCTACGCGACGGTGGACCTGTCGCAGCGGGATTATGACGAGTACTACAACGGCTTGGCCAATCGAACGCTCTGGCCGCTGTTCCACTACCGGCTCGACCTGAGCGACTTCGCGCAGCGCAACTTCGCCGGCTACCAGCGGGTCAACACGCTCTTCGCGACCCGCCTTCTGCCTCTCCTGAAAGACGACGACCTGATCTGGGTTCACGACTATCACCTGATCCCCCTGGGCGAGCAGCTACGCGCGGCCGGTTGCGGGCAGCGCATGGGCTTCTTCCTGCACATCCCCTGGCCGGCGCTCGAGGTCGTCCTGGCCCTGCCCAATCACCGGCGTATCGTGCGGGCGCTTTGCTCCTACGATCTCGTCGGCTTTCAGACGATCAACGATCTGCGCGCCTTCCACGACTACATCCTGCACGAGGCGGAGGGCGAGGTGGACGCCGACGGTGTCGTGCGCGCCTTCGGCCGCGTCCTGCGCGCCGACGCCTTTCCGATCGGCATCGACACCGAGGCCGTCGCCGCCTTTGCGAAGGAGGCCGGCCGCTCGCGCCAGACCGAGCGTTTGAAGGACAGCCTGCTCGACCGCGACATGATGATCGGCGTGGACCGGCTCGACTACTCCAAGGGCCTGGTCTCGCGCATGGAGGCCTACGAGCATCTGCTGACCAACTATCCGGCCAACCGCGGCCGCGTGGTGCTCTTGCAAATCGCGCCGCCGTCGCGCAGCGACGTGCCCGAGTACGTCGATATCCGCCACGAGCTCGAAGCCACGGCCGGCCGGATCAACGCGAGCTTCGCCGAGTTCGACTGGAACCCGATCCGCTACCTCAACAAGGGCTTCACCCGGCAGACGCTGTCCGGCTTTCTGCGCATCAGCCGCATCGGCCTCGTCACGCCCTTGCGCGACGGCATGAACCTGGTCGCCAAGGAGTACGTTGCCGCCCAGCCCCCGGAAGATCCGGGCGTCCTGATCCTGTCGCGCTTCGCCGGCGCCGCCCGGCAGCTCGACAGCGCGCTGATCGTCAATCCCTACGATGTCGAGGGCGTCGCGGAGGCCATGCAGGTCGCCCTCGCCATGCCGGTCGAAGAGCGTCGCGAGCGCTGGCGTCCCATGTTCGAGCGGCTCGGCCGCGAGGACGTGACCGCCTGGCGCGAAGCCTTCCTCGATGCGCTGACCGGACCGCCGAACCCGGCCTGAGCTGCGATGCCTGGCGACGAACCGACGCTGCTCGCGGATATCGGCGGTACGAACGCGCGCTTCACGGTCGGCGCGCAGGGCGCCATCGATAACGTCGTCACCTATGAGGCCTCCGCCTTCCCGGGGCCGTGCGCGGCGATCGAGCGATACCTGAGCGAGCACGGATCGGGCGCGCGGCCACGATCGGCGGCGATCGCCGCCGCCGGACCGGTGACGGACGGCGAGATCGCCCTGACGAACAGCGATTGGCGCATCCGCGCCGCTGAGCTGCAGGCGGCTTTCGGCTTCGAGCGGGTCGTGCTCCTGCACGACTTCGCCGCCGTGGCGCTCGCCGTGCCATGGCTCGAAGCGCCCGACCTCCTGGCCATCGGTCGCGGCGCGGCCGTCGAAGGCGAGCAGATCGCGGTCATGGGAGCCGGTACCGGACTCGGCATGGCCGGCCTCTTGAGGGTCCCGTCCGGCTACCGTGTGCTCTCGAGCGAGGGCGGGCACGTCACCATGGCCGCGGCCGATGATCGGGAGGCGGCGATCCTGTCACGGGTGCGCGCGCGTTTCGGCCACGCTTCGGCCGAGCGCGTTCTCTCCGGCGACGGACTGGTCAATCTCTATCGAGCGATCGCCGAGTTGGAGGCGGAAGCGGAGGCTCCGCGGCGCGATGCCGCCGGGATCTGCGCCGCCGCGCTCGCCGGCGACTGTCCGCTCTGCCGGTCGGCACTCGAGACCTTCTGCGCGATGCTCGGCAGCGTTGCGGGTAACCTTGCCCTCACCCTGAACGCCCGCGGCGGCCTTTATCTCGCCGGCGGCATCGTGCCGCGCTTCGTCGACTTCCTCGCCGCTTCGCGCTTTCGCGAGCGCTTCGAAGCCAAGGGCCGCTTCTCGTCCTACCTGGCGTCGATCCCGACCTCGCTGATCCTTCATCCCGAGCCGGCATTCCTCGGCTTGTTGACGGCAATCGAGAGCGATTTGGCGCCCTGAAGACGGGCTGCGACGGCGCTGGATCGTCGCGGCAATGATCGTCTTCGTGTCGGGTCGGCGACACCTGTCGTCGGAAGCACCACCACAAGACTTGGCACGTGACAAACTTGTGGCCCCTAAAAATAGTGGTTAACAACGCTAACCTTTGTCGCCTATAAGGGCCGTGAATCCTGGCCCTGGAGACCAAGTGTACAAAAACAACAAGACCGCCACGGCGTTTTACTTGGGCATTGCTGCCGCCGTGGTGAGCGTCGTCGCGCATCCCCCGATCGTTGCCAACGAGGCGGCGGCGGGTGAGCTCTCGCTGGGGCGTATCGTGGCACAAGTGCACGGCAGCACGCTGGCGGAGCTGGCCAAGCAGACCGGCGAGAAGAAGGAGCCCACGGACGGCACGGCGCCGCTGGATCGCACGGCGCCCGATCTCGACAAGCAGGCGGCACGGCCGGTCTCTCTCGGCGAGGCGGCGGCCGCGTTCTCGGCTGCGCGGTCCCATGCCATGTCGAGTTTTGCTTACCGGGAGTCCCTCTCCGCGCCGAGACGAAGGGCGTCGATCGGCTTTCTGCCTTTGGCCTCGCTCTACGACCGCACACCGAGTACCGGCGAGACCCTGGTTCGGGAGAAGTCGATGGAAGGTCAGGGCGGAGCGGTCACGGCCTTGCAGAAGGCGGGTGATCCCGAGCCGCCGGCCGGCGCGGTTGCAGCCCCCGCTTCTGCGGACCTCGGCCTTGGCGGCTGGTTGGCGAGCGGCTGGCCGGTCAGGCAAGAGCGTGGCGGCGAGACTTGGGCTCACCTGGGGCCGGCGTCCCGGCTTCCCGTTCGCAAGCCGAAAGCTGCGGGCGACGGCAGACCGCAGATCGAAACGCCGGGTCTCGATGTCACCGGGCTCCTGCGCCGCTTGAAGACGCTTCCGGCGCCAGCCAAGCCACCGGCGGCAAAGCCCCGGCAAGACGATGTCGAGCGATTGGTCCGGGTGCTGCCGCCCCGCAAGCCAAGCCGCCCGTCGGGAAACGGCATTCGTCTCGACCGTTTGGTCAAGACGGCGCCGCCGAGCCGCGGGGACAGCGCGAGCCCGGTCTTGGTGATCAAGCCGACGCGCGTGCGCCGCGATTTCGACGCGGCGGCGCTCGGCCTCCCCATCAAGCCCGGCTCGAGTCCGGACGAGTTGGCGCACTTTCTCGAGGGCGTGAGCGAAACGCCGCCGCCGGCAGGTCTTTGGATCCGCTCGGACGGAGAGAATATGTCCCTCGACAAGGTGCTGGCCAAAATCAACGGGACCGACAAGCCGCGTTCGAGCGGCCTGCCGAGCTCCAGGCAGATCAAGCGAAGCAAGCTGGTCCGCCGCCTTCGACAAGTCTCCGACGGGCAAGTGCCGGCGACGGATTGGAGCCTCGCGAGCACAGTCGGCCAGCTGCGCCGCCGCTGACGTCGCCCTTTGCGGCTTCGCAAGCCGCGTCTCCCATATTGCGACCCGTCGATCCAACGCGCGGCGAAGAGCGTCGGCGCGTCTCCCCAACAACGCTTGTGAAGGCTATCCTTCGGGGCGATCCCAGCCGTGAGGGGTGGGTTCCACTGCCTGACCTATTGAGGGGCGATTCCCGTGGCCTCGCGACCGAATGGCCGTCTCTTGACCGTTCTGAGCCTGCTTCTCGGCGTGGTGTCCTTGCCGCCTTGGGCGGTTGCGGCCGACATCACCGGCAAGCGGCCGTTCGTCGTCGACGGCGATACTATCGAGCTCGGCGGTGTGCGGATCCGGCTGTTCGGGATCGACGCCCCGGCGACCGAGCAGACCTGCCGC
>JAKSDN010000135.1 GCA_022360075.1 Kiloniellales bacterium
ATAGAGCAAGGGATCGGTCGCAAAGCCGATGTGGTCGACGATCGGCACGATCAGGAGCATCGGCAGCGCCGCGTACCAGATGCCGGTGTAGCGCCGGAACAGGACGGTCAGCGCGCCGCCCCGGGCCCGGTCGAGCGAGAGCATCGCGAAGTAGCCCGAGATCATGAAGAAGAAGGGCACCGCCCAGCGCCGCCAGTGGTCGAAACCGGGAATCTCGAAGCTGCTGAACTGGTCGAAGGAGTAGTGCCCGAAGGCGATCGAGAGCGTTGCGATGATGCGAACCGCCTGAAGGAAGACGCTGTGGGATCTAGTGACCTTGAGGGCCGTCGCCGTGGGCGGCGCCTCCGCCGCCTCGCGCGAGGAGATGCGGGCCAGAACGTGGCGCCACATCTCGTCGAAGGCAGGCTTGCCGGCGATGCAGACGCGCCCAAAGAGGATCGCGGTGCCGAGAACCAAGGCCGCGAGCAGAATCTGGTCACCCGGATCCTTCGGGTCGTGGTCCGTGATCGCCGCGAAGAAATAGAGCAGCGGGAAGTGGATGATGAAGATCGGTATCGTGTAGGGCGCGACGGCGTTCAGAGCCTTGGAGAGCAGCGCCGGCACGCGGTCCCAGACGAAGATATAGCGCGACAGCAGCAGCAGGCAGAAAAGAAACGCCAGATGGCCGTACTGCATGGCCCAACGCTTGCTCATGCCGAGGTACTGGCGGTAATCGTAGCTGGCCAGCGTCTTGGACCAGGCGTAGAGCGAGTCGCCCGCGCGGATGTAGTTGAAGACCACGTAGAGGGCGAGGACCAGGCCGGCCAGCAGCAGCGCGAGCGGCAGCGACGGTCCCCGCGCCCCGCCGGACTCGAGCTTGCCGAACGCTGCCTCGCCCGCCTGCGCCATGCTCCCCCGCCTCAGCCTCGCACCGCCTCGGCCGCTAGTCGGTCCGCGCCGGGATTTGAGGCGCCGCCTGCATCACCGCCTCGCGGACGGCGCCATAGGCTTGCGCGTGCGCCTCGGCCCAGTCCTTGCGCGTCACCAGGAAGACGCCGACCACCACCGTTTCGACGGCCGGCTCATCGAGATCCCTCTGAAGACTACCGTAAGTCTCGGCGGGAATGCGCGATGAACGATAAAAACTTGTCGCCATGTCTTCGGCTTGGTTGAGATACCAGATGTCGAGCGGCACCAGTCGAAGCCCAGGTCCCGACTCTCCGACCTGCGAGACGAAGGCCGAGCCCAAGGGCGCGACATGGAGCAGGCAGGCGTTGGCCCCCTCGGCGCCGAGCCGGTCGAGGGCCGCGTCCCCTTCGATCTCTTCGGTGCGAACCGCCGCCAGACGCGCGTCCAGACCCGCGAGGGATTGCCAGGTCAGAGCCGCGCCACTGCCTGCCGGGCCGACGATGAGGCTCCGGTCCTCCGGATGGCGCATGAAGCCGATGAGGCCGTCGACCATGCTGTCGCGACGGCAGATCAGGTGAACGAACTCTTCGTAGAGGCGCAGGGGTGCCACGACGGGCAAGCGGCCCATACCGCGCTCGGCCTGCATCAGGTAGAGCGCATCGCCCTGGGTCAGGGCGGCGTCGCAGCCGCCCGCGGCCAGGCGGTCCAGTCCGTCCGACATGCTGCCGGCCGCGACCAGCGCCAGGCGAATCCCGCGGCCTTCGAGCAGCAGGGCCGCGCGTTCCACGGTGCGCAGGTGTGCGCTCTCGGCCTGTCCCGCGCAGACCTTGATCTCGACGACTTCGGCCACGGCGCCGGCGGCCGGTCCCAGCAAAGCGAGCCCCAGGCTGGCCAACGGCAATCGCAGCGCTCTCAAGACAGACATCCGCACGCCCTTCGTCCGAACACCGTGGCGACGTTCGACCTACGCGACCTCACGGATAGTATAGGTACTCCGGTCCGAACCTGCTCATCGAGAGCGAGCCTTTCCCGTCGTACTAACGACCTTTTGAAGCCGGCGATGGAGTCTCGGCTCTCTTGACGGGAGTGAACGCGGGACGTCCTCAGGCGCCCAGCCAACGCCTCGTGAAGATCCCGCCCTTCAGATCCCGGATGATCTCCCGTGCCGCATTGTGGCCGGGCGCGCCGGTGACGCCGCCGCCGGGATGGCTGCCGGCGCCGCAGAGGTAGAGGTCGCGGATCGGCGCGCGGTAGTTGCCGTGGCCGAGCACCGGGCGGGCACTGAACATCTGGTCGGGGCTCAGCATGCCGTGGAAGATGTCGCCGTCGACCAGACCGAACTCGCGCTCCAGGTCGAGCGGCGTCAGGACCTGGCGCGCAATCACGCTGGCCTTGAAGTTGGGCGCGAAGCGGTCGACCGTCTCGATCACCTGGTCGGCCGCGGCCTCGCGCGCCTCGTCCCAGGAGCGCCCGTCCGGCAGTTTGGGCGCGAACTGCTGGCAGAACAGGCTCGCGACATGCTGGCCTTCCGGCGCGAGCGTCTCGTCCAGGGCGCTGGCGATCAGCATCTCGACGATCGGCGCGCGCGACCAGCCGGTCGCCACCGCGTCGCGGTAGGCGCGATCCAGGTAATCGAGTGTCGGCCCGATGACGATCCCCGCGCCATGGTGGTCCTGGAGACCGCTGCCCGGCCGGCAGGCGAAATCGGGCAAGGCCGAGAGCGCCACGTTCATGCGCAGGACGCCCGAGCCGCAGCGGTAACGCTCGATCCGCTCGCGGAAGTCGGCCGGCAGGTGGGCTGGATCGAGCAGGGCGAGGAACAGCAGCTTGGGCGAGAGGTTGGAGGCGACGGCCCGGGCGCGGATCTGCCGGCCGTCCTCCAGCACGATGCCGGCGGCCCGGCCTTTCTCGACCAGTACCTCGCGCACCGGCGCCTCGACCGAGATGGTCACGCCCTTGGCCGCGGCGGCGCGGGCCATGGCCTGCGTGATCGCGCCCATGCCGCCGACCGCATGGCCCCAGACGCCGCGCTTGCCGTTCACCTCGCCGAAGCAGTGGTGCATCAGGACGTAGGCCGTGCCGGGTGTCGTCGGGCTGCCGTAGAAGCCGACGATGCCGTCGAAGCCGAAGGCGCCCTTGACCACCTCGCTCTCGAACCAGAGGTCGAGGAAGTCGGCGACGCTCTTGGTGAAGAGATCGAGCAGCAGGCGCTGCTCCTCGATCGAGAGGCGGCGCAGGCGGTTGCCGATGCGCCCGGCGCGGATCACCTCGAGCAGGCCGCCGCCGGCATTGGGCGGCGTCTCCAGCACCAGGTCGCGCAGCAGGTCGGCGGCGCGCTCGATCGCCGCGTGATAGGCCGGCAGGCGCTCGGCGTCCCGCGCGGAGAAATTGGCGATCTCGGCCTGCTGGGCCTCCAGTCCGGGACGCAGCAGCAGATAGCGCCCGTCGGGCTGGGGCCAGAAGTTCGAGGCGCGCCGCTCGACGATCTCGAGGCCATGGCCGTGCAGGTCGAGGTCGCGGATCACCTTCGGGTTCAGCAGGCTGACGGTGTAGGCGGCGACCGAGTTGCGGAAGCCGGGATGGAACTCCTCCGTCACGGCCGCGCCGCCGACCACCGCGCGCCGCTCGAACACGCCGACCCGCAAGCCGGCCATGGCCAGGTAGGCAGCACAGGTGAGCCCGTTGTGCCCGGCACCGATGATGATGACGTCGAAGTCCTGGCTCATGGAATTCCGTGTTGGTTGGAGGCCTCGGCTTCACGGGCGCCCTTTGCGGCGTCCCGCCATCCGCTCAGCCTCGCCGTCGCCCGGTCAAGAAAACCCTAATCCAACAAACCGGGGACAGTAACCTATTTTCCATGCGGTGATCTGTCGCCGGTCCAGCTTGCCCAGCTCTCATTGCCGCCGAATGCCATGATCAGGGGTAGCCACGATGAAGGAATGATGTCAAAGGCCAAAGCCTGAGTCGAACAGCCGAATTCAGCGGCCTATTGTCGTCAAAGACATCATGCGCTCGATCTCGGGTCAAAGGAAACATCGTGTGAAAACAGTATACTGTCCCCCCAAAGGAGGGGCTAGGCCATGAGGGCATCGGTCTACATCGCAACGAGCCTGGACGGTTTCATCGCCCGCGAGGACGGCGGCTTGGACTGGCTGCCCGGGGCCGATGGCGGCGGGGAGGGCGAGGATTACGGCTACCAAGCCTTCATGGCGAGCGTCGACGTGATCGTCATGGGCCGCCGCACCTATGAGCAGGTCCTGACGTTCGGCGACTGGCCTTACCAGGTGCCGGTCGCGGTGCTGAGCTCTCGGCCGCTCGAGGTGCCCGCCGCCCTGGCCAAAGCCGTCGAATGGATGTCCGGCTCGCCGGGCGAGATCGCCGAGCGGCTCGCGCGGCGCGGCGCCGAGCACCTCTACGTCGACGGCGGCGTCACGATTCAGCGCTTCCTCAGGGCCGGGCTGATCCAGCGGCTGATCGTCACGCGGATTCCGGTCCTGATCGGCAGCGGCGTTCCGCTGTTCGGTCCGCTCGAGAAGGATATCGCGCTGCGCCACGTCGAGACGCGCAGCTACTCTTCGGGCTTCGTCCAAAGCGAATATGAGATCGTCGCCTGACGCTTGCCGCCCGCTCCCGTTGGTGTTTGACTTTGCGTTAAGACAAGCAAAGCAAACGACAAAACTCAGGGGACTAGCTTCATGTTCAACCGATTTGCGAGCCTCGGCTCCATCGCCATCGCCGCTTTCGCACTGGCGCTCGCGCCGGCCGTCCAGGCCGACGAGATCAAGCCGGGCGTGGTCTACGACATGGGCGGCAAGTTCGACAAGTCGTTCAACCAGGCCGCCTACGACGGTGCCGAGGCCTTCAAGAAGGCAACCGGGATCGAGTACCTGGACTTCGAGCCCTCGACCGAGGCGCAGCGCGAGCAGGCCTTGCGCAACATGGCGCGGCGCGGGGTGAACGTCATCGTGGCCGTCGGCTTCTCGCAGGCCTCGGCGGTCGAGGCGGTCGCGCCGGAGCTGCCCGACGTCAAGTTCACCGTGATCGACGGCGTGGTCGAGGCGCCCAACGTGCAGTCCGTGGTCTTCAAGGAGCACGAGGGCTCCTTCCTCGTCGGCATGCTGGCCGCCATGGCCTCCAAGACCGGCAAGGTCGGCTTCGTCGGTGGCATGGACGTGCCGCTGATCCGCAAGTTCGCCTGCGGCTACGAGCACGGCGTGCGCCACGTCGATGCGGAGGCCCAGGTCTTCGCCAACATGACCGGCAACACGCCGGCGGCCTGGAACGACCCGACCAAGGGCGGCGAGCTCGCGCGCAGCCAGTTCGACCGCGGCGCCGACGTGATCTTCGCCGCCGCCGGCAGCACGGGCGTCGGCGTCTATCAGGCGGCCCAAGACGCGGGCAAGCTCGCCATCGGCGTCGATTCCAATCAGAACCACCTGCACCCCGGCACCATGCTGTCGTCGATGGTCAAGCGCGTCGACGTGGCGACCGAGGAGGCCTTCCGCTCCGCCATGGATGGCACCTGGGAGGCCGGCTTCCGCGTTCTGGGCCTGGCCGAGGACGGCGTCGGCTGGGCGCTCGACGAGCACAACCGCGCCCTGATCAGCGCCGAGATGGAAAGCGCGCTCGAGCAGGCCCGGCAAAAGATCGTGGCCGGCGAGATCGTCGTGCCGGACTACATGGCCAACAATAGCTGCGACGGGTGAGCGCCCGCGCGCCGCTTGCGGCGCTGCCGCTTTGGTGTTTCACTTCGGCATAAACTTGACCAATTGATCAAGAAGCCGTTCGGGGAGACAAACTTCATGCGCAAGCTGTTCGCGAGCCTCGCCCTTCTCGCTTTGATGGGCGTGCCGGCCGCTTGGGCGGCCGACGTGACGCCCGGCCTGCTCTACAACATGGGCGGCAAGTTCGATAAGTCGTTCAATGAGGCGGCCTACAACGGGGCCGAGGCGTTCAAGCAGGAAACCGGCATCGCCTACCTCGACTTCGAGCCGACCACCGAGGCGCAGCGCGAGCAGGCGCTGCGCAACATGGCCCGGCGCGGCGCCAACATCATCGTCGCGGTCAGCTTCGCCCAGACCGCCGCCGTCGAGGCGGTCGCCGCCGAGCTGCCGGACGTGAAGTTCACGCTGATCGACGGCGTGGTCGAGGCGCCCAACGTGCAGTCGGTCGTCTTCAAGGAGCACGAGGGCTCGTTCCTGGTCGGCATGCTGGCCGCCATGGCCTCGGAGTCCGGCAAGGTCGGCTTCATCGGCGGCATGGACATTCCTCTGATCCGCAAGTTCGCCTGCGGCTACGAGCACGGCGCCAAGCACGCGATGGGCGGGGCCGAGGTCTTCGTCAACATGACCGGCAACACGCCCTCGGCCTGGAACGACCCGACCAAGGGCGGCGAGCTCGCGCGCAGCCAGTTCGACCGCGGCGCCGACGTGGTCTTCGCGGCGGCCGG
>JAKSDN010000014.1 GCA_022360075.1 Kiloniellales bacterium
ATCTATTTCGTGCTGCGCCGGACGCGGGTCGGCATGATCGCGCGGGCGACCATGGACAACCCCTCGCAGGTCGCCGCCTTGGGCGTGAATCCGGGCTACGTCTACACCGCGACCTTCGCGGTCGGCGCCGCGCTGAGCGGGCTTGCCGGCGCCGTGCTCGCCCCTTTGACCGGCGTCCTCCCGACCATGGGCGCGGCCTATATCGGCAAGGCCTTCATCACCGTGATCTGCGGCGGCGAGGCGATCCTGGCCGGCACCGCCGCCGCGGCCTTCCTCTTCGGCGCCATCAATCAGGTGACGACCATCGTCCTCAATCCGGAGTTCGGCGAGGTCGCGCTTCTCATCGGCGCTCTGCTGATGCTGCGCCTGCTCCCGGCCGGGCTCTCCAGCTCGTTCAAGAGGAAGCTTCTTTGATCGGCCGCGCTGCGATCGGCCGCCTGTCCTTCGCCCGGCAGATGCTGGCCGTCATCGCCCTTTCGACGGCTTTGCTGCTGGCTCTGCCCCAGGTCTTCGAGATCGACACGGTGCTGCAGCTGACGCTGAATTTCGCCTTCTCCGTCCTCGCGCTCAGCCTCGCCTTCGTCTGGGGCTATGCCGGCATCTTCAGCTTCGGCCAGGCCGCGTTCTTCGGCATCGGCGGCTACGCCTATGCGGCGACGGCGATCAATCTCGGCGACAGCACGCCGGCCATCGTCGCCGGGATTCTGGTGCCGACGGTCTTTGCGGCCCTGTTCGGCTACTTCGTCTTCTATGCCCGGCTGTCCAAGATCTTCGTTGCCGTGATCACGCTCGTCATGACGCTGATTCTCTACAAGTTCATGGGCCAGACGGCGAAGCCGGACTACATGATCGGCAATGCCAGGCTTGGCGGATACAACGGCATTCCCGCCGTGCCGCCGATTAACGTACCCGGACAGCCCCATCTCTTCGCCGGACCGGACGAGATGTTCTACATCGCCGGCTTCTCTCTGCTCGCGGTCTATGTCTTGCTGCGATGGAGCCTCAGAACGCGCTTCGGCAAGATTCTCGTCGGAATGCGAGAGAACGAGAAACGTATGGAGCTCCTGGGTTTCGACACGCGGCTCTACAAGCTTCTGGCCTTCGTGGTCGCCGCCGCCGTGGCCGGTTTCGGCGGCGTCATGTTCACCAACTGGAATGCCTTCATCGACCCGCATGTTTTTCAGCTCGCCTTCAGCGCCCAGCCGATCATCTGGGTGATGATTGGCGGCCTGGGAACGCTCGCCGGCCCAATTCTCGGGACCTTCATCCTGAGCACCTTGTCGCTGGAGCTCGGGGTTCAGAAGGTTCTGGACGTCAACCTGCTGCTGGGTGCGATCTTCACCTTCTTCGTCTTGCTGGTGCCGCAGGGCATCATTCCGACGGTTCGAAATCTGCTCCAAAGCCGAGAGGCGGCTGCCGGCAACAATGTAGAAGGCACGCCCGAAGCCCGTGGCTGACAGCGCCGCCCCTCCGCTTCTTCGGACCGAAAGCCTCAGCATGCATTTTGGCGGCGTCAAGGCCGTCGAGTCGGTCACCTTCACCCTCGGCGAAGGCGAGCTGCGTTGCCTGATAGGCCCGAACGGGGCCGGCAAGAGCACCTTCTTTCGCTGTCTGACGAAGATCTATCGGCCCAACGCGGGCAAGATCTACTTTCGCGGACGGGACGTGACCTCGATCGCGACACATGAGATGGCGCGGCTCGGCGTCGGCATAAAGACCCAGGTCCCGAGCGTTTTCGACGGCTTGACGGTCCGTGAGAACCTTATGTTGGCGGCAAGCGCGGGGCACCGGGGCAGGGAGGTCGGGCGGACGGTCGACGAGGTGGTGGAGCGCCTCTCTCTGCAGGCGATACTGGCCGCACGGCTCGACCGCCTATCGCACGGCCAGCGTCAGTGGATCGAGCTGGCGGTCGTCATCACGAGCAAGCCCAGCCTGATTCTGCTGGACGAGCCGACGGCCGGAATGACCCATGCGGAGGTCGAGCACACCGCGACCCTGATCCGGGAGTTGAACAAGAGCGCCGCCCTGGTCGTCGTCGAACACGACATGCAGTTCATTCGCTCGATCGCGACTCATGTCACGGTGTTTCATGAAGGCCGCATCTTCCTTGAAGAGAGTGCCGACAAGGTCCTGCACGACGAGCGTGTCGGCGAGATCTATCTCGGCAAGGGGGCCTTTGCCAAATGACGATGCTCGAGGTCCGAGACCTTCGCGCCAGCTACGGCCGAATCCCCGTTCTCCACGGCGTCGATTTCAGCGTCGAGCGCGGCGCGTTCATCGGCATTCTCGGGCATAACGGGATGGGCAAGACCACCCTCTTGAAGACGATCCTTGGTCAACTACCCGCGAGCGACGGCGAAGTCCTGCTCGAAGGCCGGAACGTCACCCGGGACCCCGCTCATGTGAGGGCGAACGCGGGTATCGGCTACGTGCCTCAGGGGCGTGAGCTCTTTCCCAAGCTGTCGGTCGAGGAGAACCTCAGAATGGGCCTGCTCCGGCTGAATGGCGGAGAAGCTGCCGGGCGGCAGGTGTTCGAGCAAACGCTCGAGGAGTTCCCACGCCTGAAGCCGCTTCTGGGCCGCAGTGGCGGGGTGCTGAGCGGCGGCGAGCAACAGATCCTGGCGCTTGCGCGGAGCCTTTGCGGGAACCCGAAGCTGCTCATGTTGGATGAGCCAGCCGAGGGTATCCAGCCCTCCATCGTGGAAGAGATCATCGAGATCTTGCGCCGGCTCCGAGTCTCGCGCGACCTGACCCTCGTGCTCGTCGAACAGAAGCTCGACTTCATCGCGGCGCTGGTCGACAGTACTTTCGTGATCCAGCGGGGCCGGATCACGGGATCGATCCCGGCCGATGGCTTGGCGGACACCGCCGTCGTCCGCGAGTTCGTCGGCTTCGGCCAGGGGTGAGGCTGGGCGCGAGGCCGACGGATCGTCTGCCGCCGTCAGCCGAGCGGTGGCCTCTGGTCCCAGCCAAAGTCAGCCTGCCAAGCCTGTCCCACCCGGCAGAGCAGGGGCTCGCCCAGATGGGCCGAGACGAGCTGGAAGCCGAGGGGTTCGCCGCTCGAGGACAAGCCGGCTGGCAGGGTGATCGTCGGGTGCCCTGAGATGTCGTAGATGCAGGTGAAGTAGATCAGGCGCTCGAGCCCTTCCGGATCAGGGCAGATGCGGGCGAACTCCTCGACCGTCGGCACCGCGTTGCCGCTCACCGGTACGATCATCAGGTCGATCTGCTCGAAGAGGGCATTGAGATTGCCGGAGAACTGCCGCCGTGCCAGGTTCGCCCGGGCGTAGGCCTCGCCCGTCACGCCCTGTCCCGCATCGAGGAACTGTCGGAAGGCCTCGCTGTAGCCCTCGGCCGGCGCGCCTTCGAGATCCTTATGCACGCAAACCGCCTCGGAGAGGCAGATCGGAGTCCAGGCCTGAATCGCGTCCCGCGTTTCCGGCATCTCGATCGCATGGAGCGTGAGACCGCGCGCGACGAGAGCGTCTATAGCCCGGGACAAGACCGACCGGGTTTCGGGCAAGACGTCTGCCGTGGCGTAACGCTCGTCGAATCCCAATCGCAGTCCCTTCAGGCTCTGGTCCAGCTCACCGGCATAGTCGGGCACGGGGGCGGAGAGACTCGTCGCGTCGGCCGGATCGCGGCCGGCGACGACGCCGAGCACCGCCGCGGCGTCTTCGACGCGGCGCGCCATGGGGCCGACGTGGTCGAGCGTCCAGGACAGCGGAAAGACGCCGTGCCGGCTGACGCGGCCCCAGGTCGGCTTGATGCCGACGACGGCGTTGTTGAGCGAGGGAAAGCGGATGGAGCCGCCGGTATCGGTGCCGATGGCGGCCTGGCAAAGGCCTGCCGCCACGGCGACGCCCGAGCCGCTCGACGACGAGCCGGTCCACAGGTCCGCCCGCCAGGGATTGACCGGCGCGACGACGTCCGGGTGATGGAGCGCCAGCGCGCCTTCGGACATCTCGGCCTTGCCGACGATGACGGCGCCCGCCTCGTGGAGACGCTTGACGACGGTCGCATCGGCCTCGGGCAGCCTGTTCCGGAACATGGGCATGCCGACGGCCGTGGGTATGGCCGCCGTGTCGCAGAGGTCCTTGACCGCGACCGTCACGCCGTGAAGCGGTCCGCGCAGCTCGCCCTTTGCAGCCTCGGCCTCGAGGGTCCGCGCGCGCTCGAGGGCGGCCTCCCGCATGACGTGGGCAAAGGCGCCGAGGCGGGGTTGCAGCGCGTCGATCCGCTCGAGCGTCGCCGCCGTCAGCTCGAGCGGCGACAGCGTCCCTCGGGCGATCGCCCGCGCCGCGTCGATGAGTCCCATCTTGATCATGTCATTTGAAGTCGAGTCGGCTTTTGCGCTTTCGCTCGCCATGGCTGCGCTCCTCACGGTTCCTCGACCCTGGCGGCCGCTGAGAGCAGGTCGGCCTCGCCGAAATGGCGTCCGATCAGCATGAGGCCGATCGGCAGGTCGTCGTCG
>JAKSDN010000215.1 GCA_022360075.1 Kiloniellales bacterium
CGCGGGCGATCCGCCCGGCCTCGCGCTCGTGTGCCGGATAGCGATAGCCATGCATGAAGACCACCGCCGCCGAGTGGATGCCCTCGGCGTAGGCAGCCTCCAGGTCGCGGCGCAGCGCCGCCGTATCGAGCGGCTGCAACACCTCGCCCTCGGCAGTCACCCGCTCCTCGGCTTCGACCACCATCTCGTAGAGCAGCTCGGGCAACTCGATCCGGCGCACGAAGAGCTTGGGCCGGTTCTGGTAAGCGATCCGAAGCGCGTCGCGAAAGCCCTTGGTGGTGACCAGGACCGTGCGTTCGCCCTTGCGCTCGAGCAGCGCGTTGGTGGCGACGGTCGTGCCCATCTTGACGGCCGCGAGCGAATCGTCGGGGACCGGCGCGCCCGTCGGCACGCCGAGCAGGTCGCGAATGCCCTGGAGCGCGGCGTCGGGATAGAGCTCCGGGTTCTCGGACAACAGCTTGTGGCTTACCACCTGGCCATCGGGCCGGCGCGCCACCACATCGGTGAAGGTGCCGCCCCGGTCGATCCAGATTTGCCAATCTCCGCCCGTCTTCGTCGTGCCTGCCGCCATCTTTCCCTGCCCCTGCGTTCGGTCCGGTTGCGAAAACCCATGAACTCGACAAGTTCGATTCTCTCGCTTGTCATCACCGGGCTTGACCCGGTGATCCAGAACGGCGCCTGGATTGCCGGATCAAGCCCGGCAACGACACCGCGGGTGTAGCTCTCGATCCGATTCCGGCCTGTTTCAGCCGGGCACCGGAGGTTCTTCAAACGACATCCTTAGGACCCAATCAGTGACATTTTATCGACAATTTATCAACATTTTTTCATTTCACGACTTGGTGCCACCGCCGGCTTTGGCTTCCGCCGGACCCGTTCCACCGCTAGGGTCGAGGACATGAGCGCGATAGGACGTTGGCTAAAGCGGGGGGTGGCGTTGCTCGCCCTGCTCCTAACCGGACCGGCCGTGGCGGCGATGAGCGGCATGGCCCACCTCAGCGCCGACTGGCGCACGGCCAGCCGCGAGCCCATGGGCCTGGCGCCCGACCCGGCGACGACCGAGGCGGCCGTGTTGCAGGTCTACGGCGCGCGCGCCTTTTCCTGGCGCGGCATCTTCGCCGTGCACACTTGGATCGCCACCAAGCGCGCGGGCGCCTCGAGCTATCGGACCTACGAGGTGATCGGCTGGCGGCTCTATCACGGCGGGCGGGCCGTGGTGGTGCGCGAGGGCCCGCCGGACCGGCGCTGGTACGGCGCCGAGCCGAAGCTGCTGCTCGACCGCCGCGGCGCCGGGGTCGACGAGCTGATCGACAAGGTCGAGGCGGCGGTGCTGTCCTACCCCTACCCTGACCAATATCGTGCCTGGCCGGGGCCGAACTCCAACACCTTCACGGCTTGGGTCGGCCGCTCGGTACCGGAGCTGCGCCTCGATTTGCCGCCGACCGCCGTGGGCAAGGATTACCTCGGCCCGACCACCTTCGCCGCCGCCGCGCCGAGCGGCTCGGGCTTCCAGCTCTCGCTGTTCGGCCTGGTCGGAATGCTGGCGGCGGTCGAGGAGGGCCTGGAGATCAACGTGCTCGGTCTCAACCTCGGCATCGAC
>JAKSDN010000960.1 GCA_022360075.1 Kiloniellales bacterium
CACGCCGTCCGGCCTGATGGTTCCGGTGGTGCGCGACTGCGACCGCAAGTCCTTCGCCGAGATCGAGCGCGAGCTGGGCGCGCTCGCCGCCAAGGGCCGCGACGGCAAGATCTCCATGGAGGACATGGCCGACGGCACCTTCACCATCACCAACGGCGGCGTCTTCGGCTCGCTGCTCTCCACGCCGATCCTCAACCGGCCGCAGTCCGCCATCCTCGGCATGCACAAGATCCAGCAGCGTCCGATGGTGGTCGACGGCAAGGTCGAGGCACGGCCGATGATGTACCTGGCCGTCTCCTACGACCACCGCATCATCGACGGTCGCGAGGCGGTGACCTTCCTGGTCCGCATCAAGGAAGGCCTGGAGGACCCGGAGCGGCTGCTGCTCGATATGTGAACGGCGATCCGGTGTCACGCCGGCCGTGCGATCGGATCGCAGCAGCGATGTGACTTTATCCACGCCCCTCATCCTGAGCTTGTCGAAGGGTGAGGATCGCGCCGGCTTTGCCTTTAGCTCCGAGCAATCCTCATACTTCGACAGGCTCAGCATGAGGGGATGGGTTGGCGACCAATACCGCAAGACCCGTCACATCATGCCACGTGGCGAAGTCCTCGCCTAAACGTCACCATCGTCGCCCACCGTCGTGAATAGCTCCTTCTCCCCCGCGATTCCGCGCAGCACATGGCGCCCAAGCGAACGTAGCGGCCGACCGCAAGCCCGCGCGAAGGGCGCGGAGAGAATGAGCGGGCAGTCGAGTGGATCGCAAAGCGCCTCCATGCGGCTCGCCTCGTTGACCGCCGGGCCGATCACCGTGAAGTCGAGGCGGCTGGCCGAACCGACGTTGCCGTACATCACCTCGCCGACGTGCAGCGCCAGATCGAGGCTCAGGGCGGGCTCGCCGGCTTTGCGCCGCCGCAGGTTGATCACGGCGTTGTCGGCGAGCGCGTCCTCGGCCGCGTCGAGCGCGTCCCCACAGACCGCCTCCAGCTCACGGTCGGCCAGGCTGAAGACGGCGAGCAGGCCGTCGCCCAGGAACTTCAGCACCTCGCCGCCGCGCGCCTCGACGGCGTCGGTGACGCTGCCGAGGTACTCGTTCAGGCCGGCCATCACGCGATCGCCGGGCAGCGACTCCGTCATGGCCGTGAAGCCGCGCAGGTCGGCGAAGAGGATCGCCGCGTCGAGGCCCACGGCAGCGCCGCGCTGGATCTGGCCGCGCAGGATGCGCCGCCCCGCGTCTCTGCCGACGTAGGCGTCGAGCACGTTCACCGCGACCTGCTCGGCGCCGATGCGATAGGCGACGAGCGCCATGCGCGGCACCAGCCAGTCGAGCAGCCGCTTCTGCTCGGCGGTGAAGCCCTCCGGCGCGTCGCTCAGCCAGGAGAAGATGATGCCTTGGATCTCCGCCGCCTCGTCGAGCCGGCGGAAGGCGAGGATCTGCGCCAGCCAGTCGGTGCCGCCCCGCGCGCGGAACTCCTCGAGCACCGGGAAGTCGAGCTTGGCCTTGGGCCCGACCAGCCGGCGGCGCAGGCGCGGCACGCCCTCCTCGACCATCACGCGGAAGGGGCTTTGGTGCCAGCGGCGGTCGAGGCTGGTGTCGATGTGCTGGTAGCGCTCGCTCTCCGCGTCGCCGCTGCGCCACCAGGTGCAGCCGAGCCCGGAAAAGTTGGGATGGATCGTCGTCACCGAGGTGTGACCGCGCAGCAAGGGAAGGCCCAGCGCGACCAGGCGCGCGCAGAGTCCGTCTAAGACCGCCGCCAGCGTCTCGGCTTTCAGTCCTTGCTCGACGAGCCAGTCCGTCAGCGTCTCTTTCTCTTCGGCGCTGAAGGCTCTGTCGGTTGTTTCAGTCTCGTCCATTTTCTGGTCGACATAGTCACAGCTTTTCCAGACTACCAGGATAGCGCCGGCACTGCCGTCGCGATAATCTCCGGCTCGAAGCGTCGAACCGGCTGTTATGGAGGCACTGCTGTCCGAGCTTGACGAGAGCACGCTGCGCCGCCTGACCGGCGGCAGCGCGCAGGCCGACTACGAGCTGGACCTCAGCGGTCTGGACCAGGCCCATGCGCTTGCCTCGATCGAGCGCATGATCGAGCGCCAGCGCTTTCGTGACGAGCCCAGGCAGGTCGTCGTCCGCATCGATCCGCCGAGTCCGGGCCAGGGCGAGACCCTTTTCCAGCCAGTCGGCCGCGCCCTGCTGGCCTACATGAAACGCGGCTTGGTGAAAAGCTGCCGCCCGCTGACCACCGCCGAGGGCTTCAACGTGGCGCTCCCCGGGCGCCAGGTATCGGAGGAGGGGCCCGAGTGATTCGTGACGGGAAGGCGGCGGACCGCAATTGCCAGGATCGTCATTGCGCGCGGAGCGAAGCAATCCAGCCTCGTGCCGCCTGAGCGGTGGCGCTGGATTGCCCAATGGCGCCGGGGGCCGGCTGACGCCGGCTCGCAACGACGGCATCACACCGGCCGCGCCCTTGTCCGCCTCTCGCTCTTGCGGCAAGGTGCCGCGTTACTTGGCTCAGCCTGTCAGCGAGGCCCGATTCATGAGCGAAAACAACTTTGACGTCGTGGTCATCGGCGCCGGACCGGGTGGCTATGTCGCCGCCATCCGCGCCGCCCAGCTCGGCCTCAAGACGGCCTGCGTCGAGGCCCGCGAGACCCTCGGCGGCACCTGCCTCAACGTCGGCTGCATTCCCTCGAAGGCCTTGCTGCACACCTCCGAGCGCTATGCCGAGGCCCAGCACGACCTCGCCGCCCAGGGCATCAAGATCGCCAAGGTCGAGATCGACGTCGCGGCCATGATGGCGCGCAAGGACAAGGTCGTGAAGGACCTGACCAGCGGCATCGGCTTCCTGTTCAAGAAGAACAAGGTCACACACGTCAAAGGCTTCGGCAGCATCCCCAAGCCGGGCGAGGTCGCGGTCAAGCTCAATGGTGGCGGTGAGCAGAGTCTCACCGCGAAGAACATCATCATCGCGACGGGCTCGGAATCGACGCCGCTGCCCGGCGTCGAGGTCGACGAGGAGCGCATCGTCTCCTCCACCGGCGCGATCGCGCTCAAGAAGGTGCCCAAGCGCATGATCGTCATCGGCGCCGGCGTCATCGGTCTCGAGCTCGGCTCGGTCTGGTCGCGGCTCGGCGCCGAGGTCGAGGTGATCGAGTTCCTCGACCGCATCCTGCCGGGCATGGACAACGAGATCTGCAAGCAGACCCAGCGGATCCTCGCCAAGCAGGGCTTGAGCTTCCGGCTCGGCGCCAAGGTCACCGGCGCCAAGACGGCACGCGGCGGCGTCACCCTCGCGGTCGAGCCGGTCAAGGGCGGCGAGCCGGAGCAGGTCAAGGCGGACGTGGTCTTGGTCGCGATCGGCCGGCGCGCCTACACGGAGGGCCTCGGCCTCGAGGCGATCGGCGTCAAGAAGGACAACCGCGGCGTCATCCAGGTCGACGAGCGATTCCAGACCTCGGTGCCCGGCATCTACGCGATCGGCGATTGCGTCCCCGGGCCCATGCTGGCGCACAAGGCCGAGGACGAGGGCGTCATCTGCGTCGAGATGCTGGCCGGCCAGTCGGGCCACATCGACTACGACCTGGTGCCCGGCGTGGTCTACACCTGGCCCGAGGTGGCCGGGGTCGGCCAGACCGAGGAGCAGCTCAAGGAGGCCGGCGTCGACTACCGGGTCGGCAAGTTCCCCTTCACCGCCAACAGCCGGGCCCGCACCATGGGCGAGTCCGACGGGCTGGTGAAGATCCTGGCCGACAAGCGCAGCGACCGGGTCCTGGGCGTCCACATCGTCGGGCCCTTGGCCGGCGACCTCCTGGCCGAGGCGGTGCTGGCCATGGAGTTCGGCGCCACCGCCGAGGACATCGCCCGCACCTGCCACGCCCATCCCGGCATGGGCGAGGCGGTCAAGGAAGCCGCCCTGGCCGTCGACGGCCGGCCGATCCACATCTGATTTCGCGGTCCCCAGGGGACCCTTCAAAACGCGCGGGCGTTAGATGAGCGGGTCGCGCCTGGTCGTGCTGCTGTGCCTGGCCGAGGTGCTGTGCATGACCGGCTTCGGCACCTTTCCGGCCCTGCTGCCCGGCTTCTTCGCCGCCTGGGGCCTCAGCAACACCGAGGCCGGCTGGATCAACGGCGTCTACTTCGCCGCCTACATGCTCGCCGTGCCGGTGCTGGTCGCGCTCACCGACCGGGTCGATCCGCGCAGGGTCTACGCCTTCGCGGCGGTGCTCACCGCGGTCTCCTCGTTCGGCTTCGGCTGGCTGGCCGAGGCAGTGCTGGCCATGGAGTTCGGTGCCACCGCCGAGGACATTGCCCGCACCTGCCACGCCCATCCGGGCATTGGGGAGGCGGTGAAGGAAGCCGCCCTGGCCGTCGACGGCCGGCCGATTCATATTTGAGTCGGCGGTCCTCGCCGAACCGTTACACAAACGCGGGTGTTAGATGAGCGGGTCGCGCCTGGTCGTGCTGCTGTGCCTGGCCGAGGTGCTCTGCATGATCGGCTTCGGCACCTTCCCGGCCCTGCTGCCCGGTTTCTTCGTCGCATGGGGCCTCAGCAACACCGAGGCCGGCTGGATCAACGGCGTCTACTTCGCCGCCTATATGCTCGCCGTGCCGGTGCTGGTCGCCCTCACCGACCGGGTCGATCCGCGCCGGGTCTACGCCTTCG
>JAKSDN010001368.1 GCA_022360075.1 Kiloniellales bacterium
AGGAAATACGCGGTTCGGGGGAATGCGAGCCCAACGCTAGTGAGCGCGAAGGCCACATTGCCACCCACCATTGTCATGCTCGGGCTTGACCCGAGCATCCATGGTTCGGCCAGGCGCCAGACCCTGCCGAGAGGCCCGGCGTGTGCGGCGCGATGGATCCTCGGGTCGAGCCCGAGGATGACAGTCAGTAGGAGGTGTGGTGGGACGTCTGATGGATGTGGTACGTGCGACGACCCCGCCAGCCAACGCCCACATCCAGCCTAGCCAGCGCCCCGCGCGACGAAATAGGGATTCTCGAAGCCGGGCTTGCCATAGGTCAGCGGCGCCCCCTCGACGGTCGTGACCGCGCCGCCGGCGGCCGCCAGAACGGCGTGGCCGGCAGCGGTATCCCACTCCATGGTGCGGCCGAAGCGCGGATAGAGATCGGCGCGGCCGCTGGCGACCAGGCAGAACTTGAGGGAGCTGCCGGCGGTAACCCGGTCCTTGACGCTGTAGCCGGCGAGGAAGCCCTCGAGCTCTTCGCCGCTGCCGTGGCGGCGGCTGGCGACCACGGTGATGCCGCCTTCCGGAAAGGGCCGCACGCGAACGTCCATGAGCGGCTGATCGGTCTGGGAGAAAGTCGCGCGGGCCGGCGCACCCACTTCGCGGCAGCCGGCCCAGGTCATCGCAAGGGCTGGGGCGTGGACCACGCCGGCGACCGGCTGGCCCAGCTCGATCAGGGCGATGTTGACCGTGAACTCGCCGTTGCGGTTGAGGAACTCCTTGGTGCCGTCCAGCGGATCGACGAGCCAGAAGCGCCCGCCCGAGACGTCCGGTAGGATGCCGGCCGCGGCCTGCTCTTCCGAGACGATCGGCACCTCCGGCGTGAGTGTCTTGAGGAACGCCAGAATGCAGTCCTCGGCCGCCTCGTCGGCTTCGGTCACCGGCGAGGCATCGGCCTTCTTCCGGACCTCGATCTCCTCGGCCTCGGCGTAGTAGGCGAGGATCGTCTTGCCGGCGCGCTCCGCGACCACGCGCAGGACGGCGAGCAGATCGTCGCTCTCTTTCGTATCCACGGCTGTCTCTCCCGCTCGCATCGGCTGCCCCCCTACGCCGGGCTCACTATGCGGCCTGGGCCGCGCGCGTCTCGGCGTCGCGGATCGCCCGCCAGACCCGCTCCGGCGTCGCGGGCATGTCGAGGCGCCGAACGCCGAGCGGCGCTAGTGCGTCGAGGATCGCGTTGATCACGGCCGGCGGCGCGCCGATGGCTCCCGCCTCTCCCGCGCCCTTCACGCCCAGGGTGTTGGTGGCGCAGGGAAAGTCCTCCAGCAATTCGAGGCCGAAGCTCGGCAGATCGTCGGCGCGCGGCAGGCAGTAGTCCATGAGGGAGCCGCTCAATAGCTGGCCGCTCTCCGGCTCGTAGACCGTGTGCTCGCAGAGCGCCTGCCCGACGCCCTGGGCGATCCCGCCATGGATCTGGCCCGTGACCAGCATGGGATTGACCAGCGTGCCGAAGTCGTCGACGACCAAATAGCGCTCGATCCTCACGCGGCCGGTCTCGGGATCGACCTCGAGCTCGCAGACATGACAACCGTTGGGGTAGGTCTGGGCGGGCGTCGTGACGTGATGCTGGCCCTCGATCGCGCCCTGAAGGGCCTCCGGCAGCCCCTTCCCGCCGGCCGCCGCCTGCCCGACATCGCTCAGGCTGACGCTGCGGTCGGTGCCGACGATGGTGAAGCGGCCGACGGCGAAATCCAGATCGCCTTCGGCCGCCTCGAGGAGATGGCCGGCGACCGCGCGCGCTTTCTCGATCGCCCGATCGGCCGCGCCGCCGATCGCAAGCCCCCCCATCACCAGCGAGCGCGACCCGCCCGTGCCGCCACCCATGGGGAAGGCCGCCGTGTCGCCCTGGCGAATGCGGATCTGCGCCGGCTCCAGGCCGAGACGCTCGACCACGAGCTGAGTGTAGGCCGTGACGTGGCCCTGGCCGTTGGTCTGGGTGCCGACATGGACGGTCGCCCCGCCGTCCTCGTCCAGGCGCAGGTGCGCGTCCTCCTCGCCGACGCCGCCGCAGGCCTCGACGTAGCAGGCCATGCCGATGCCGCGCCGCTTGCCGCGCTCGCGCGCCGCCGCCGCGCGCGCCGGCAGGCCAGCCCAGTCGGCACGCTCCATGGCCTGCTCCATGATCTGGCGGAAGCCGCCGCTGTCGTAGACGATGCCGGTGGCCGTCTTGTAGGGCAGCGCCTCCGGCGGGATGAAGTTGCGCCGGCGGATCTCGTCCGGACTGAGGCCGACCTCGCGCGCCGCGACATCGACCACGCGCTCGACCACGTAGGCCGCCTCGGGCCGTCCGGCGCCGCGATAGGCATCGACCGGCACCGAGTTGGTGAAGACGCACTTCACCTCGACGTAGACCGCCGGGATGCGGTAGAGGCCGGAGAACATCTTGCCGCTGGCGCCGGTCGGGATCAGCGGCGCGAAGTTCGAAAGATAGGCGCCCAGGTTGGCGATGCTGGAGGCGCGCAGGCCGAGGAAGTGGCCGTCGTCGTCCATCGCCAGCTCGACGGTCGTCACATGGTCGCGGCCCTGGCAGTCGCTGAGGAAGCTCTCGCTGCGCTCGCCGGTCCACTTGACCGGCCGGCCGAGCTTGCGCGCGGCATAGAGCACCATGACGTATTCGCCATAGAGGAAGATCTTCATGCCGAAGCTGCCGCCGACATCGGGCGTCACGACGCGGACTTTCTCGCCTTCCACGCCGAAGACGTGATTGGCGAGCTGCGGCCGGATACGCATGCCGCCCTGGGTCCCGGTGCGTAGGGTCAGGGTCTCGCTCGCCGCGTCGTAGTCGCCGATCGCCACGCGCGGCTCCATCGGCGCGGCGATCAGGCGGTTGTTCACCAGATCCAGGCGCGTGACGTGGGCCGCCTTGGCAAAGGCCGCGTCGGTCGCCGCCTTGTCGCCGATGTCCCAGTCGAGGCAGAGGTTGTTCGGCGCCTCCTCCCAG
The DNA here is from genome assembly GCA_022360075.1 of Kiloniellales bacterium. The sequence goes on from JAKSDN010001368.1 coordinate 2,984, forward strand.
ACCTGCGGGGCGTCCGCCGCGAGCGCGCCGCCGGTCTCGATAACGGCCGGCAGCTCGCGGTAGTCGACCTCGACCAGCTCGGCCGCGTCGCGGGCTTGCTGCACGGTCTCGGCCACGACGAAGGCGACCGGATCGCCGACATGCCGGACCCTGCCCTGCGCCAGGGCCGGATGCGGCGGCTGGATCGTCTCGCTGCCGTTCTTGCCGGGCATCGGCGCGATGCAGCGGATCGAGCCGATGCCGTCCGCCTCCAGGTCGACACTCGTGTAGACCGCCAGCACGCCCGGCGCCGCCAGCGCCTCGGCCGCGTCGATGGCGACGATCTCGGCATGGGCATGGGGGCTGCGCAGCACCACGCCATAACACTGCCTTTCGAGCGAGATATCGTCCGTGTAACGGCCCTCACCGGTCAGAAATCGCTGATCCTCGAGCCGGCGCATGGGCTGCCCGACGCCAAACTGTCCCATGGCGGTGGGGTACTCCTCTGCTGCGGGAATTGCGGCGGCGCGATGATAGGCAAGCCGGGCCGCGCGACCAACGGGAAACTGTGAACTCGCCCGGCCGCACTGGGGGCTTAAGCAGACGTCGCCCTAAAAGTTCGGAGCGAGCGCACGAGCGGTCTCAAGGTACAGCAGTGACTTCAGTTCGGACCTGCCGCCTCCATCACCTTGCGGGTATGAACCAGGAGATCCCGGATCGGTGCGATTCGGGCTTCAGCCCCTTGGTCAGCGGGAAGGCCGCCCGCGCCCTCTTCGGCGAGGATGGGAGCGATCGCGCGCCCGCAATCGGCGGGCAGCAGACCCTTCTCGGCGAGGTGACCGGCGAGGTCGACGGCCGTGGCCTCGTCCGCCGCGGCCTCATCGTCCGAGACCGTCGCCAGGGACTTCAGGACCAGCCCGAGCGCGTCCTTGGCCGGTGCCATGGCCTCTGCCTCGAAGCCGCCGCCCGCCAGCAGGGCGGACATACGCAACTTGCGGTCGGCTTCCGCGGCAAGCGCCCCCGCTTGCTGCAGGCGTTGCGCCCTGCCGCCATCGTCGAGCGCAGGCGCGCGGTGGAGCTCGCGGCCAGCGTCGCCGACGAAGCGCAGCAGGCCTGCCGCCTCCAGGCGGCGAATGGCCTCGAAGCTGGCGCGGTCCAGCACCTCCACAGGTATCGCCGACTGCGCCTTCAAACGCTGGGATTCCTCCTGTAGCCGATCCGGCGCGTCGTCGAGCACCGCGATCAGGGACTCGCGTCCCGTCTCGTCGGCGCGCCCGACCAGGGCGAGCAAGCGGTCGCCGTGACGATCCAAGAGATCGTCGCGCGTCGCCAAGGCCGGATCGGGCGCCGCCTCCAGCGCCTGCCCGACATCGGCCATCATGGCCTGCATGCGCTCGACGAAGGCCGCGCGGCCCGTCGGCATGCGGATGCCCTTGAGGTCGCCCAGGCCGTCCAGCACGCCCTCGGCGAGCGCCTGCTTCTGGTTCAGCAAGAAGACCATGCGATGCTCGATGCTGTTCTCACAAACCAGATTGATGACGCTGACCGGCCGCGTCTGGTTCTTGCGCCAGGCCCGGGCGATGCGCTGTTCCAGCTTCGCCGGGTTCCAGGGCAGGTCCATGTTGATCACGGTATTCGCCACTTGCAGATTGAGCCCGACCCCGCCCGACTCCGACGACAGGAAGAGGCGGCAGGCCGGGTCCTTCTTGAAGCGATTGATCTCGGCCCTTCGGCGCTCCTGGGGCACCTGCCCCGTGTGCCAGGCGAACTCGACGTTCATCTCGACGGCCAGTTCACGGACCAGTTCGAGCATGCGCACCCATTCCGAGAAGATGATGATCTTGCACTCTTCCTCGGCCAGAAGCTCGCCCAGCAGATGCTCGAGCTCTTCCAGTTTCGGGCAGTCCCGGCACTCGGGGTCGAGGATATAGGGCGTGTCGCAGACCATGCGCATGCAGGCCAGGATCTGCTGCAAGCGGTCGAACTCCGCCTTCAGGAGCGGACGCCGCTGGGCCTGAGCGATCAGGCGCTGGGCTGGCGCCTCGTAGTCGGCATAGCGCAGGCGCTGCTCCTCGGTCATGGCGACGAAGTAGTTCTTCATCGTGCGACCGGGGAGCTGCGTCTCGACCTCGCCCTTCCGGCGGCGCAGCATCACCGGCCGCAGGCGGCGGCCCAGGTCTTCGAGGTTCTTGTAGTCGACCGGCCGGCCGCGCTCGTCGAGGACGTAGTAGTCGCGGTTGAAGCGGAACAGCGGCCCGAGCAGCTTCGGGTCGAGGTACTGGACGATGGAATAGACCTCGTCGATGCGGTTCTCCAGCGGAGTCCCCGTCAGCACGAAGGCGTAGCGGCTGCGCAGGCCCTTGACCGCCCGCGCGGTCTTGGTCTGCCAATTCTTGATGCGCTGCGCCTCGTCCAGGATAACCACGTCGGGCGCGAGGACACGATTGATCTCGGCGCCGTCCGAGATGATCTGCTCGTAGTTGGTCAGGGTGAAAAAGGCGGGCTCGCCGTATTGGGCCAGGCGCTTGGCGCGCGGCCCGGCGACGATGCGCACGGGAAAATCCGTGAAGCGGCCGATCTGCTCCTGCCATTCCGACTTGAGCGAGGCCGGCGAGACGACCAGCACTCGCCCGATCCCGTGCAGCCGGCGCAGCAGCGCGCAGGCGGCGATGGCCTGCACCGTCTTGCCCAACCCCATGTCGTCGGCCAGCAAGGCGCGCTCGCCGAACGCCAGATGCAGCATGCCCTCGACCTGGTAGGGCAGCAGCGGATGGCCGACGACGTCCAGCGTCTGGCGTCCCGCCTCGACATCGGCCAGGAACGCTTCACGGCTTCGGCGCCGCGTCGCCGCCCGCTGCCCCTCATCGAGCCAGCGCTCGACCGTGCGCGAAACGCGCAGCGAACCGGGCGCCTTGGCCGCCAAATCCCGAAGGGACTGCAGCGCATCCGTTGCGCCCTGCTCAAGATCCTGCACGAGGGCCTCGATCCGCTCCCGAGCAAGGGAAACGTTACCGGCGCCGGGCCAAAGGAGGCGGAGCCCCGGCTCACCTCGGCCCGTGGCGTAGATCTCGACCCGCGGGCTACCGGTCTTCGCCGCTGCCGCGAAGGCCCGCTTGCCGCGCTGTCGCAGATGGTTCAGGGCCCCCTCGATGTGCTTGCAGGTGCCGAGGCCGTTCGTCACGAAGTCGTGGCAGGAACAGGAGTTCTCCCGTTCGGCCAACGACCGGATCTCGACCACATAGTCGACGGCGCTCAGCGAGCGGACTCGGAAATTGCCGAAGTGGCTCTGGCCATCCTCCAGGGCCTCGCAGGAAACGATTTCGGTCCTGCCGCGCCAGCGGCGACGCTCGACCTCTTCGGCATCGCTGGTCGACCAGCCCTGGAACGCAGGCTTCTTCTCGATGACCTGCTGGGCCTTGCCGGCCGTCTTCTTTTGGCGAGCACCTGCTCGCGCCTTCGCTTTTACAACCATGGCTCTCTCATTTGGCTCCCCAATGTTCACCACGGACAGATCGCCCAAGCCCGATCTACCGCCAGTTCCACAGAACGACTTTCAGTGCGGGAGGCGGAACCTCCCCGGAAGATATGCTGCTCGACCGGGTCAGATGGCTGCCGGCCGACAAAGAGATGCCCCTGCAAGATTGTCTGACAAGCCGCACCCCTTCTAAGCGGCCCGCAGTCGATTCAGGTGAGCAGTCTGGACAGGACCTTGTCTGCGTCCTCAGCGAAGGGATTGAGGATCTCGACTCCACCGAGGCTGTGACCGTGCTGCAGGTCTTCGGAAAGGATGAATGCGCAGCCGGCTTGCTTTGCCGTCGCCCATAGCATCGCATCCCAGAACGATATCCCATGGTCGCGGACGAATTCCACGGCTTCGTTGAAAGTGGCTTGCCCGGAAGCGGTGACGGTGAAGACGCGCTGCCATACCTGTGTGAAGGCCTGGGCCTGCTTCACGCTCGCTTTGCCTTTTCGCGTCGCCGCGTGAAAGAACTCGCCGAGCGCCTGAACCGTGAGCGTGCAGTCCTTGCCCGCGGCTCTCTGGACGAGACGATTGGCGGCCTTGTGTTTTTCGCCCCCTGCGGAGTCGACGGCGTAGATAAGGATATTGGTATCGAGCGTGAAGCGGTTAGGTACGATCATAAAGATCGTCCCGCTCCACCCTCAATCCGCCGAGGTCCAGACCCTTGGCGTGGAGGCGCTTCATCTCCTCGAAGGCAACGCGCCACTTTGGATCCGATTGCTTGTCTTCGGTTTCAGGGATCAAGCGCGCGACGGGCCGACCATGGCGCGTTATGACGAAAGCCTCGCCCTTCCGCTCAATCTCTTGTATCAGCTTCGAGAAGTCCTTGTTCGCCTCTCGAAGCGAAACCCTCTTCATCAATTTGACCGATGTCTGTCAAAGTCGGATAATCCGACATATTGATGATGGCAAGGCTTCCTGTCAACTCCCCTCACCCTCTGATCCTTCGCGCACAGGCCGCTGCCAGAACGCCGAGAAATCCGGTGCCGGTTCCGTCCGCTTCCGCTCCTCGACCGCCTCATCCAGTGCCGCGAAGCTGCACAGCCCGGCCGGATCCTCCCGGGTCGCCATGAACGGCCGGCGTGGCAGGAAGCGCTCGTGCGCCACATCATAGAGGCGCCAGAGCTCGCGGATCGGGTCGGCGTTGTCGTCGACGCGGATGTCGAGATCGGCGTAATCCTCGCGACTGACGACCCTGACTGCCGCGCTTCGCCGGCCGCGCTTGTCGCCGCCGGCCTGGTCGCCGGCATCCATGGCCCGGAGCAGCCGCTCGGGCAAGGGCCGTTCCCGGTGCGCGAGATAGGTCGAAAGTGTGGCGTCCACGACCGCAGGCGCGGCCAGCATGTTGCCGGCCACGGAAACGCCGTCGGCGATCCGATGCCCCGCCCAGTCGATGCAATCCTCGCCGCTAAAGGCCGTGTTGCGGCCCTGAGCGTCGATCGCATGGATCTGCCGCACTGGGCTGCCGGCGTCGGCCTCGATCAGGGCCTCTATGGCTTCCGTCGCGGACATGCCGGACTCTATCAGGCCAAGGCCCCAGATCCCGAGATAAGGGTTGGTCAGCGACTGGGTGGCGATGGCGCCGACGCCCGCGCGCAGGTGCGGGCACAAGGCGCCGACGGCGAAGGCCTTGCTGGCGATCGCGATGCCGAAGGCCCCGGTCGTTTCGTCACGGGCTACGATAGACCAGGTCATGCACACCACCTCCGCTGGTTTTGTCGGGGAACCGTCCGCACCATAGCAGAGACCGGCAGCTCGACCTTCCGACATGTCGACCCGTGCCGCAAAAGTATTGCTATGCAACATGCCTAGTAGTCGGGCTCGCCTCACGGCTGCACTTAGTATGAGCCATAGAACCTGCGTCCCGACTTAGCAGAAAATTGAATGCGCCCGACGGCCGGAACTTGGAGCTCGATTGACAGCCCAGACCGCGGGTCTAAGCTATCGGCGACGATGACTTGTGCTCCGCTGGCGCTCTAGCTGGGGCCGCATCGCAACGGGGAGAAACAACATGAAACTTACGCTCAGCAAGGCCGCCGGCTTGACCGCGGGCGCCGCCATGACGGCCGCCGCCCTTTGGGTCGGCCACGTCGAGGCCCAGGCCCAAGAGATCACCGTCGGCATGACGGTCAGCTCATCCGGCCGTTTCGCGCTGGCCGCGCAGTCCGGCGAACGCGGCTTGAAAATCTGGATCGACGACGTCAACCGGCGCGGCGGCGTCGACGTCGGCGGTACCAAGCGCAAGATCAAGCTGGTCTCGCTCGACGACCGCAGCGACAAGACCATGGTGCCGCGCGTCTACGAGACCCTGATCAAGGACGAGAAGGTCGATATCCTCTTCGGTCCCTTCGGCTCGACCTTGACCGGCGCCGCGGCCAACGCGACCGAGAAGTTCGGCAAGTTCATGGTCATCTGGTCGGCCTCCAGCGACAAGATCTACGAGCAGGGCCACCAGTATGTCGTCTCGGCGACGCAGATCGCCGCCTCGCGCCTCGGCAAGCCGGGCGCCGACTTCATGGGCTCGATCGGCATCGAGAAGCTTGCCATGATCTACCTCGACGAGCCCTTCCCCGCCGGTACCGCCGACGGCGTGAGGAAGCGCGCCGAGGAGCTCGGCGTCGAGGTCGTCATGTTCGAGAAGTTCGCCAAGGGCACGAAGGACTTCTCGGTGATGATCCAGAAGGCCCTGGCGAGTGGTGCCGATGCCTTCTATCCGGCCTCCTACGAAGGCGATCAGATGAACATCGCCCGCCAGATGCGCGAGCTCGATGCCAACTTCCCCTTGACCTACATGTTCTACGGCGCGCAGCCGCAGTTCCTGGAGATCGGCGAAGACGCCAAGTTCCTCTACAGCCAGACGCTGCTGCACGAGAAGGTCAACTGGGAAGTCAATGCCGGGCTGAACCGCGATCAGATGATCGCGCGTTACGATGAGCTCTATCCCGACGTCGCCTATCCGGCCGACTTCCAGACCGCCCTCGCCTACGGCGCCGGCGCGGTGCTGGAGGAGATCATCGAGAAGGCCGGCTCGATCGAGCCGGCGGCGCTGAAGCAGGCGGCGATCGACCTCTCCGGCAAGCTCACCGTCATGACCGGCCCTTACGAGATCCTGGAAAACGGCAAGCAGATCCAGATGGAGTTCGTGGTCATGCAAAACCAGAAGGACGGCCTGGAGGTGGTCTATCCCGACAGCATCGCCACGGCCAAGCCGATCTATCCGGTGCCGACCTACGCCGAGCGCTAGGCGAAATTTGCAGGCCTATCGTTCGAACGCCTGGGCCCGCCGATCCTCTGTCGAGGGTCGGCGGACTGCGGTGAGATCCTAAGCGGTCTCTTTGGCCCAATCCCCAAAACGCTATGCCGAAATATGCGGTCTGCCCTTTGATGACCCCTGCCCGCCTCCTCCAACTATTGTCACCCTCGGGCTTGACCCGAGGGTCCATCGAAGCCCGAGACTCGGACCCCGATGGATTGCCGGGTCGAGCCCGGCAATGACAGGGTGGGAGATGGCAGGGGGAGCGCTCTTGAACGCTAAAACTCACTCTCTGGACGGGCTCTAGGCGAGGTCGGATCCCCCATGGCCAGCCTGACATCCATGGACGAGGCGAAGGCCTCGCGCATCCGCCACGGGCTGTGGTTCGCGCTGATCGCGATAGTCGTCGTCTGGTTTGGCTCGATCCCGATCCTCGACGGCAACCAGTCGCTCTATTTCTCGCTGATGCTCTGGGTGACGATGGCGACGGCCTTCAACATCATCGCCGGCTTCACCGGCTACATGCCTTTCGGCTTCGTCGCCTTCTACGGCATGGGCACCTATGCCGCCGCGATCCTGGTGACGATCGTCCAGGTCTCGCCCTACATCGCGATCCCGGCCTCGGGCCTGGTGGGCGTGCTGGTCGCGCTGCTGTTCGCGCCGACCCTGCGCCTGGGCGGCATCTACTTCGCCATCGTCAGCCTGTCCCTGGCCGTGATCCTGCAGCGCATCATGGGCCTGGCGCCCGAGGAGATCACCGGCGGCAGCGGCGGGCTCAACCTGGGCCGGCACTCGGTGCGCGAGGAAGGCTTCTACGCCATGCTGATCGTCCTGGTCGCCGCACTCGCGACCGTGACCTGGCTCACCCGCTCGCGCCTCGGCAAGGCGCTGCGCGCGATCCGCGACGACGCCGAGGCGGCCGATGCCATGGGCGTCAACGTGCAGCGCGCGCGGCTCTACGCCTGGCTGCTGTCGGCGCTCTTCGCTTCGCTGTGCGGCGGCATCCAGGCCTGGTTCACCGGCGCGCTCGATCCGGTGACCGCCTTCGACGTGCTGGTCACGGCCAAGACCGTGATCTACGCCATGGCCGGCGGCCTTGGGACGGTCACGGGGCCTGTGGTCGGCACGGTCATCCTGGTCTGGGTCGACGAGCTGATCTGGCGCCAATTCCCGGTGCTCAACAGCTTCCTGCTCGGGCTGATCATCGCCCTGCTCATCCTCTTCATGCCGCGCGGCATCATCGGCGCCCTGATGCAGAAGTATCCGCGCTGCCGCCGGCTGATCATGTGAGCGGCGCCCGGCCATGAGCGAGGTCCTGGTCTGGAACGCGGTGATCGGCGGCATCGTCTTCGGCGTGGTCTACGCGCTGATCGGCTGCTCGCTCAACGTGCTCGCCGGCGTGCTGCGGGTGATCAATTTCGCCCACGGCGAGTTCATCATCGCGGGCTCCTTCTTCGCCTACGCCCTCTTCACCGGCCTCGCGCTGCACCCGCTGCTGTCGCTGCCGCTCGCCGCCGTGCTCTTCTTCGTCGTCGGGCGCGGGCTCTACTACGTGCTGGTGCCGCGCCTGGCCCGCTCCGACGAGCCGGAGACCTCCTCCTTCCTTTTGATGTTCGGCGTCTCCCTGATGCTGATCGCGGTCATGACCTGGATCTTCGAGGCCGACATCCGGCCGTTCAATTTCACCTTCGATCCGATCAACCTGACCCTCTTCACCATCGAGAACGCCTATGGCGAGGGCCGGCACGGCCGCGTGCTGGTGCCGACGGCGCGCGTCGTCGCGCTTGTGGTCAACATCTTCATCATCGTCGGGCTCACCTGGTACTTCTATCGCACCCTGCCGGGCAAGGCGCTGCGCGCGGCGACCATGAACCGCGAGGCGATCCAGATCGTCGGCATCAACATCCATCGCCTCTCCTCCATGGCCTTCGGCCTGGCGACGGCGCTCGCCGGCGTCACGGGCGTTCTGCTCGCGCTGGTCATTCCCTCGATCGATCCCAACGGCGGCGCCGACATCGCCCTGATCGGCTTCATCGTGATCGTGCTGGGCGGCCTCGGCCATCCGGTCGGCGCCCTCTTCGCCGGCATCATCTTCGGCTTCGTCGAGCAGTTCTCCAACGTGCTGCTGCCGCAGGCCGCAGCGCAGATGGTCGGCTTCATCATCCTGGTGGCGGTGATCTTCCTGCGGCCCTCGGGCCTGTTCGGCCGGAGCGTCCTGAAATGACCGCCCCACCCGAGCACACCGCGCAGAACGACGCGATCTTGAGCGCCGTCGGCCTGGTCAAGCGCTTTGGCGGCCTGGTCGCGGTCGACAACGTCAGCTTCACCCTCGAGCGCGGCGACATCCTCGGCATGATCGGCATCAACGGTGCCGGCAAGACGACGGTGATGAACTGCGTCAACGGCATGTACCGCGCCGACGGCGGGCAGGTCTTCTGCGACGGCCGGGAGATCACCCACCTCTCGCCGCACGCGATCGCCAAGTGCGGCATCGGCCGCACCTTTCAGGTGCCGCGCATCTTCCACCGCATGACCCTGATCGACAACCTGCTGGTGACCGCGCTCGACAGCAACGACAGCGACGCCGTCCTGATCGAGCGGGCCGAGCACTTCCTCGAACGCGTGAACCTCGTCGAGCTGCGCTACAACCACGGCGAGGAGCTTTCCGGCGGCCAGCAGAAGCTGCTGGAGCTCGCCCGCGTGATGATGTTCGACCCGGCGCTGATCCTGCTCGACGAGCCCTTCGCCGGAGTCAATCCCTCGCTCTGCCGGCTCTTCATCGAGCGCATCCAGGACCTGCAGCGCGACGGCAAGTCCTTCGTCCTGGTCAGCCACGACCTGACCTCGAT
>JAKSDN010001307.1 GCA_022360075.1 Kiloniellales bacterium
CACGTCGTTGAGCTGATCTTCTTTCTTCAGCCCGGCAAAGGCCATCTTGTTCTTCGGAATGTACGTTTTCGGCGCGGCCAGGTAGTCGCGCATCGTTTGATCATCCCAGACGATGGCGGCGTCGATCATCGCCTTGGAGTACTTGAAGCCCTCGACGGTCCCCGAGGTGCGACCAAAGATGCCGTGGAGATTGGGTCCGATCTTGTTCTTGCCCCCAGCTTCGACAGTGTGGCAGGCCTTGCATTTGTTGAAGACTTTCTTCCCCTTGGCGGCGTCTTGCGCGAAAGCGCTGCTGCTGGCGGCGGCGAGGACTAGGGCCGCCGCGAGGGTAAAAATCGATCGCTTCATCATAGTCTGCGGGTCCTCCCTTTCTGCCAGCGGCGCTGGCCGGGGCTTGAAATTCCTGATTCGCATTGCCGCCGTTGAGAGCGACGGCCCTTTCTAATGCCTGGCGCCGTCGGCGCCAAGCGCACAAATCCGCGAGCGAGGCCGGAAACGGGACGGAGGCAGGGACAGTCGGCTCAGCCGGCGACGACACGCCAGGCCGGCAAGCGGAGCGTGGCCGTCGTTCCCCGCCCGGGGGCGCTCTCGAGCACCAGGGCGCCGCCATGCAGCTCCGCCAAGGCCTTCGACAAGGGCAGACCCAGCCCGGTTCCCTCCCCCAGAGGCCTGCCCTGCTTCACGACTTGGCCGAAGGGCGACAGCGCGACGACGATGTCGGCATCCGACATGCCGACGCCGCCGTCGCGCACGACGAAGGCGATGCCGCCGCGCGCCTCCTGCTCGACCGCTACGGTGACGCAGCCGCCCGCCGGCGTGAACTTGATCGCGTTGGACAGGAGATTGAGCAGCACCTGCTTGAGCTTGCGCTCGTCACCGGTGATCGGGGGCAGGCCCTCGCCGATCAGCGTCTCGATCCTGGGCCCCTCCCGCTCCTCCAGCGGGGCGACGAGACGGAGGACCGTGTGCATCAGATCGGCCGGGTCGATCGGTTCCTCGTGCAGCACGAGCTTCCCGGCCTCGACCTTGGCCAGGTCGAGCATGTCGTTGATCAGGCCGAGCAGGTGGCGGGCCGAATCATGCACGTCGCCGGCGTAGTCCTGGTAGCGGCGGCTGCCGATCGGACCGAAAGTCTCGTCGCGCATGACCTCGGAGAAGCCGATGATGGCGTTGAGCGGCGTGCGCAGCTCATGGCTCATGCCGGCCAGGAAGTCGCTCTTGGCGCGGCTCTTGGCTTCGGCCTCCTCCAGCGCGTGCTGCAGCGCGGCCTCGCGGCTCGAGATGTATTCCGGGCGCCGCGCGATGCCGCGAAAGCCGAGGAAGCTCTTGCCGTCGGCGCCGAGCAAGGGCTGTCCGGAGATGAGGAACTCCGCCTCCTTCGTCCCATGGCCACCGTCGAGCCGAAGCCGCAGCGCGATGTCGCAGAAGGCGCGCCGCGTCCGCAATCGAGCCTCGAGCCGGTGAGCCGACGCGGCTTGCACGGCCAAGGCGCTGAATCCGGCGCCGGGAGGAGCGGCCAGGCCGAGGACCAGCAGCTTGCGGGCACGCGGCGAAAGATAGGTCAAGGCGTGGCTCGCGTCGGTCTCCCAGAACCAGTCACGCGTCAACTGCTCGAAGTCGTCGAGGCGGGCCTCGGCCAGCCTGCAGGCGGCCCTCAGGCGTCGCAGCGCCTGCGCTTCGCGATCCGCCGGATCGGCGAAACGCGATGGGATGCGCTCAGGCATCGCCGCGCCGGTCTTCCCGCTCGTCGGCGCTGCGGCTTCGCCAGCGCTCCACGCGCTGACGCGCCTGAACCACCGGCACGCGCTCGAAGTAGTCGATCAGCCGGGCAACGTCGCGGGGATCCTCGACCAGGCCGCTCGTGCGGGTCTGGCGCGTGAGGAAGAGAATGATGGCGAAGTCGGACTTGGCGATGGTCAGGGCCCGGCAGACGATCGCCAGGGCCTTGCCGCTCGGCTCGCGCAGGATCCGGTCCAGGCGCCGCGGGCTCAGGCCGGTCCATTGGCCGAAGAGGGAGCGGAAGAGCGATATCTCGCCGCGGCGCAGGATGCGGATCAGAAGCTCGGGCGTGATCTCCTGCCGGTCGGCGAGCTGCCCGTAGATCGTGGGCACCGGGATCGTGCTCGCCGCCTTGCTGGCGCGGCCGTTCTCCTCTTGCGTCTGCGCGACGGCCTCTTCGAGGGCCGAATCCAGTGTTTGCTGATCGATGTCGAAATTGGCCAGGATGTGCTGCCGCAGGACCGCCGAGACCAGCCGATAGAGCCGGCCGGCCTGCTCCGAGCTGAGGTCCGGGCGCCGCGCCAAGGGCTCGCGATAGCGCACGACCCATTTCGCTTCGGCCACCAGAAGCGACATCGTCGGCTCCGAGATGCGGGCGCCGGGATTGCGCAAGAGCGTCTCGATCACGCCGACGTTGCCGGCTTCGACCAAGGCCGCCGAGACCTCCTCGTCCAGCGTCTCGCGCCCGGCGATGACGGTTTGATGCGCCTCGCCGTGACGCCGGATCACGGCGACGAGATCCGGCGTCCGCAGGATCTCGCTTTCCGTGAGGATCGGTGCCGCCACCTCGATCCGATCGTTCGCCAACATCAAGATCAAGGCGCGCGGCACATTCGCCTTCGGGGCGAGGCGCCGCGACAGCTCGCGCCGCAGGTCCATCTCGAAGGCCCGGACCAGCGAGCCGAGAATGTCGTCGATCAGCCTCTTCTCGCGCTCGTTCAGATCGTCTTCGTGGTCGGCGAAGAGATCACTGATCGAGTTGGCGAGAACGAAACGCGCTTCGGCCGAGGGGTCCTTCGCCAGGCGAAGAAGATCGCCTCCCAGGTGCTGAGATTTGCCGGACACGGTACGCATGACTCCTTCGAAGCGGACTCAGTCTCGCGGTCGTTGCGTCCCGGAGCGGCACTTGGCTCAGAGGGCGGGTGTCTGGAGCCAACTATATCCTCTCTTTCGTAACCCGATCAATGTAAAAGTAAATACAAATCAAATAACAATTAAGAAAAAACTAGATAAAATTTGAAATATATTTAAAGGGTTTTGAGGTTTTTGCGGAAAATCCCTTGTCCCTCAAGAATTTCCAAGAGTCCGACTGGAAATGAGCTCTTCGAGATCAGAGAGTTGCCACAGCTCATTTGTCATCACCGGGCTTGACCCGGTGATCCAGAGTGGCGTCCGGGTCAAACGATGCCTGGATTGCCGGATCACGTCCGGCAACGACAAGTGAAGAGGCTCGTTGCTCCAAGCTCTTGTTCCCAAAGAGTCATTTTGGGTCAGGCTCTAAGAGCTCCCGGTAAGTCCTTCCGTTCGTCTCGGCCGCCTTGCTAAGAGCCTGACCCAAAATGATCCCTTTTAGGACAAGAGCTTGGAGAGAAATCCCTCCTTACTTGTCATTGCCGGACTTGATCCGGCAATCCAGGAATCGCTTGATCAATGCGTCACTCTGGATCACCGGGTCAAGCCCGGTGATGACAAGGAAACTATAGCAAC
>JAKSDN010001518.1 GCA_022360075.1 Kiloniellales bacterium
GGACGGACGCCCAAGACCCCGCGCCCGCCGGGCCGGCCAGCAAGGCTGCGGCTGCGGTCAAGCCGTCGTCTCCAAGCGCAGTCGCGGAAGGCGAGGGCCGCACGCGCGCCGATGCTCAGTCGGCTCAGGTGACCAGGGCGGTCGACAAGGCCTCGACCAACGCAAAGCGCTCGAGCCTCGGCCGAGCCGCCGCCAGCGAGCAGCCGGTCAGCTTGCGTTTCTCCTGGGCGGCGCCGACTCCGGCGGCGACCTTCCGGCGCGGCGACTATGTCTGGCTGCTGTTCGATCGTCCCGCGCGTGAGAACCTGGCCAGGAGCATTGCGAAGGTCGCCCCGCAGTTGGCGCCCGTCACGCTCGACGCAACCGAGGCCACGATCATTCGCATGACCGCGGCACCCCGCCTGACTCCCAAGCTCAAGGCGGAAGGCAATAGCTGGCTGTTTTCCCTCCAGGTCGAGAAGCCGGGACCCGCGCGGCAGGCAACGATGGTCCTGAACGAGAAGGCCGAGGCGCCGAAAGTCTCGGTGCCGCTGCGTGGGCCGGGCAAGGTCAGCGCGCTGGTCGACCCCGAAGTCGGCGACCTCATCTATGTCGTGCCGGTGTCGCTAGCCGGCCTTGGCTTCGCGCGGGATCACCGTTTCCCGCAGTTCCGTGTCCTTGCCTCCCATCAAGGTCTGGTCGTCCAGCCCTTCTCGGACTCCGTGACGGTGACCTTGACCAGCGCGACCGCGGTGATTCAGGCCAAGGACGGGCTCTGGCTCTCCTCGTCGAAGCTTCGGAGCAAGGCCAAGAGCACGCCCCCCGCCACGACCCGGACACACCGTCTCTTCGACCTGCCGGGCTGGCGGCGTGGCGATCTGACGACCTTCAACGACACCCGCCAGGCCCTGCAGCAGGCTGTCGCCCAGGCGCCGAAGCCGGCGCAATCGGTGGCCCGTTTGGACCTGGCGCGCTTCTTCTTCGCCCACGGCATGGGCGTCGAGGCCTTGGGCATCCTCTCGCTGATCGAGGACGACAGCCCGCGCTTCGTGAACGATCCCCAGGTAATCCTGCTCAAGGGCGCGAGCCAGTTCCTCAGCGGCAAGTACCCGCAGGCGTCGAAGACCCTCGAGCACCTGGCGCTGAACGGGGAACAGGAAGCGGCGCTCTGGCGCGGTGCCATGGCCGCAGTCTCCAAGGACTGGCCCTATGCGGCCGAGCAGTTCGCCGTGAGCCAGGAACTTTTGGCCGACTATCCGGAGAAAATCGCCACACAGCTTCGCCTCTTGACGGCGGAAGCCCTGATCGAGCTGGGCGAAGGTGCCGAGGCCGGCGTGCAGCTCGCCGAGCTGCGTGATTTGGGCGCCGACAGTGTCGCGGAGGCACAGATCGAGTTGCTGGAAGGGCGGCGGCTTCTCCTCGATGGCGATGACACCGCCGCGGAATGGCATTGGACGAAGGCGATCGAAGGCCCTCATGCCGCGACCCGCGCGCGTGCGCGCTACCTCATGCTGCAACAGCAGCTCGCCGCCGGCACCATCAGCACCGAGGAAGCCATCGCCGAGCTGGAGCGCCTGCGCTTCGCGTGGCGCGGCGATCTCTTCGAGTTCACTCTTCTGGAGCGTCTCGGCGAGCTCTATGTCGAGATCGGAGAGTTCCGCGAGGGGCTGCTCGCACTGAGGCAGGCGGCATCCCACCTCTCGAACGCGCCGGGCGCGCCGGCGGTGACCGAGCGTATGCGCGAGGTCTTCGCCGACCTGCTCATGGGCGAGTCCGCGACGCGATTGACGCCGATTCAAGCCGTCGCGATCTTTGGCGAGTTCCAGGAGCTGACCCCCACGGGTCAGGCCGGCGACAAGATGATCGAGCGCCTTGCCGACCGCCTCGTGGAGGTCGATTTGCTCGAGCAGGCGGCCGACGTGCTCGAGGACCAGATGAGCTACCGGCTGGAGGGCGTCGAGAAGGCCCGCATCGGGCTGCGGCTGGCCCTGGTCTACGTGATGGACGATCATGCCGGCGCGGCGCTGGATGCTCTGATCCGCAGCGAGGTCGAGGAGGAGCTGCCCGAAGACCTGGCCCGGCAGCGCCGCCACCTTCGGGCACGGACGGTCGCCGAGGTGGACGGCTACGGGCCCGCGTTGGACCTTCTTGAGGGAGACGAGTCCCATGCCGGTCGGCAGCTCCGGGCGGAGTTCCTCTGGGAGATGCGCGCTTGGCGCGACTATGCGGAGATCCTCTACGGCCTGCTCGAGGAGGACTACGACGAGGACGCGCCGATGGTGGCATCGAAGGCGCAAATGGTCCTGTCCCTGGCCTTGGCCCACTCCATGGCCGGCGACCGGCACGCCTTGCAGCAGCTCGACTGGCAGTTCGGCGAAGAGATGGCGCAGACCGAGCACGACAGCGTGTTCACGCTGCTGACCCGCGATCTCGACGACGGCATGATCACCTCGATTGCCGACGAACTCGCCGGCATCAAAACGATCCAGACCTTCATGACCAGCTATCGCGAGCAGCTCGAAGACGGCGGTCTCTCGAGCATCAACTGAAGAGCGCCGTTCAGACGTTCCCTCCGTGAACGCCCTGGCCGCCCGGTCGGCCAATTTTAACCAAGACGCTGAAAATCCTATCGGTTAAGGTGTAATCGGAGGCGCGGATTCTACCGCCCCCTTGGCGTTGGAGGCATTTTGCGACGCTGACTGAAGCGACATTCCGTTCGTTGAATGAGGTGAGGTGTGCCTTGACGGTGGCTTTGACCGTTTAGTTGGGGGATTGAAGCCGGCAATTCGAAACGAAGGGATATCGATCCCATGACGGTCCAAGTCACGACGACTCCGCCCGGAACCAGTCAGAACTACGAGAGCGGATCGGTCATCGTTGTGCCGCCCGGCGGCGGCCTGGTCTTCCAAATTCGTGACGTCGACCCGGATGGCAATGTCGGGCCCGTGATCAGCCCGACGCTGTTTCAGACGGAGCTGTCCGGCGCCGATCTGATCGTCACCCTCCCCGACGACACGGTCATCACCTTCCGCAACATCCTACCGATCCTGAGCGACCCCGATTTCAGCGATGGTATCGCCGATGCCTCGGGCACGCCGGTGATCAACTCGCCGGAAACGGCGATCGATCCCGCGGCCGGCGACGACGGCGGCGGAGACGGCGGAGGCCCGGCTTCGCCGGCCAGTGCCTCGATCTTGGCGGCCAACGCTTTCTTCGACGATGGCGTCGGCAACTTCTTTGCGCCGGGCGCCGGCCCGAGCGGCTTTCTGCTGCCGATCGGCGGCCCGCCCTTTACCGGCTCTCCGAGCGACCCCAACCTCACGCTGCTGCTCGACGGTGACGGCGACGTCACGCCGGCGACCCCGACCCCGGCGGCTAACCTGGCGCCGGTCTTCGTCCCGGGCGGTCCTTTTGTCATCAACGAGCAGGCGAACGTCGCGGCGCCGAACGGCACCGTGACGGTAGCCGGATCGCAGAACGGCGACCCGGTCGGCGTTGCCTTGGCGCTCGATCCCGAAGGCGGGCCGGTGACCTACGCGATTACCGGCGGCGATCCGACCAGCATCTTCGCCATGAATCCGGCGACCGGCGCGATCACGGTGGCCAATGCCGCCCAGCTCGATTTCGAGGCCGGGCCGGCCCAGTTCAACCTGACAATCAGCGCCACCGATGCCGCGGGCGCCACCGCCGTCGCGCCTTTCGTCGTCAACGTCAACGACATCAACGACGGGCCGGCCCTTCAGCCAGCCGGACCCTTTGCCGTCGAGGAGAGGACTGCGGTGCCGCCCCCGCAATCGGTGACCGATCCGGGTGCGGCGAACGGAACAGTGGTCGGCACGGTGGCGGCGACCGACGAGGACCTGCCCGCGAACGCGCTGACCTTCGCCATCGTGGCCGGCGACCCAACCGGGATCTTCGCGATCGACAATAACGGCCAGATCACGGTCGCCGATGCTTCCCAGCTCGATTTCGAGGGCGGCACCACGAACTTCACGTTGACGGTTCAGACGACCGACGGCCAAGGCGGCCAGGACCAGCGCGACTACGTCGTCAATGTCACCGACGTCAACGATGCGCCGGCGTTGCAGGCAGCGGGACCCTTCGCCATCGATGAGAACGTCAATGGTCTCGGTTCTCAGAACGGCGACGCGGTGGGCACGGTCAATGCGACGGACGTCGATGTGCCGCCCGATCCTCTGACCTTCACCATCGTCGGCGGCACCGGCCAGACGGCCTTCGCGATCGATGCGGCGAGCGGGGAAATCACCGTGGCCGACGCACCGCAGCTCGATCTCGAGACGACGCCGAGCTTCAGCCTGAGCGTCCAGGTGACGGACGGCCAGGGCGGCACTGATCAGCGGGACGTCACGGTCAACCTGAACAACGTCAACGACCCGCCGGCGGTCGACCTCAACGGCGCCAACGATGCCGGCGAGAACTTCGATGCCGGGAACTTCCAGGCGGGCGCCGGGGCGACCTCGATCGTCGACACCGATGCCCAGGTAGTCGACGTCGACAGTCAGATCCAGAGCCTGAACATCACCTTTTCGGCCGCGCCGCCGAACGGGGCGAACGAGGTTCTGGCCGTCAACCTGGGGGCCTCCGGCCTGGTCGCCAATCCGATCGCAAACGGCATCCAGCTCACCGGCAACGCGGATCCGAGCGTCTACGAAGGCGTGCTCCGGACCCTGACTTACGATAACACCGCCGGGACGCCGACCGACGGCGCGCGCACCATCAACATCCAGGCCACCGACGCCGGCGGCGCGACGAGCAACACCGCCAACGCCACCATCACGGTCGTTCCCAGGGTCTTTTTCATCGACAACTCGGTCGGCGGCGGCCCCGGCGATGGCAGCCAGAACAATCCCTTCCGGTCGATCGCCGAGTTCAACAACGCGAACGGCCAAGCGGGCCAGGCCAACCCGCAGACGGGCGATACGATCTTCATCCGCACGGGTAACGGCAGCTACGACGAAGCCGACGGCATCAATCTGCTCAACGACCAGATCCTGCTGGGACAGGAGCGGGCCGACCTTCTACCGTCTGCGATCACGGGGGAGGTCGTCGGGACGGCTCCGGTCATCAACGTCACGGCGTTGGACAACCACGGTATCGAGCTCGGCAGCGGCAATACCATCCGCGGCCTCGACATCGGCAATACCAGGGGCACGGGCAGCGGGATCGATGACGGCGGCAACAACGTCGGCACCTTGACGATCTCGAACGTTGCCATCGGCGGCACGGGCAAGGCCGTCGATATCGATCAGGGCGGTACGCTCGGCCTCACCTTCGAGAGCATCACCTCGACCAGCTCCAGCAGTGAGGGCATCGACATCGACGGGGTCGGTGGCAGCTTCACGGTCACCGGGGCCACCTCGATCGTCAGCAGCGGCACGGGCGTGGATCTGACGGGAAGCGGCACCGCGAGCTTTTCCTTCGGCGGACTTTCCGCGAGCACGAGCGGCACCGGCACCGGCCTCAACGCGAATACGGCGGGCACCCTGAGCATCACCGGGCCGGGCAGCGTCATCGACACCACCGGCGGCACCGGCACCGGCGTCAACATCACCGGCACGACCATCGGCAACGACGGCGTCACCTTCCGTAGCATCAGCGTGAACGGTGCCACCAACGGGATCGTCTTGAACAACACCGGCAATGGCAGCTTCACCGTCACCGGCGACGGCAGCAACACGCAGAACGCCTCGGGCGGGACGATCCAGAACACGACCGATCACGGCGTCACCCTGAACGACACCGGCGGCTTTTCGATTTCGTCGATGAACATCGCGAACCCGGGCAACAGCGACGCGAATGCCAATGATCCCAACAACGTAGGGGTTGACGGGATCCATGCCGAAGAAATTCGCGGCACTAATCTCATTCGTGCCAGCAGTTTCGAGAGCTACAACTCCTTCAACTCCAGCCAAGCTATTCAGCTTGAAAACAACGGCGTCTCGCTGGATGAGTTCCGCGTCGTCGGCAGCTCCTTCAACAACAACCTAACCCCCGCGCTTCCGGGCAACCTGCTAGCCGGCAGCTCGGCGATCCGCGCGGACCTCGAGGCGGGCACCGTCAACGGCAACTTCATCGTCAATAACAACACCTTCCAGAACCACGCCGTTGCGGCTGTCGACTTCGCGGTAGGCGATGGCACCGGCGGAACCGGAACCATCGACATCGTGATCGCCGATAACAACTTCATCGGGCGAGACGACGTCATCGTCAGCAACGACATCGCGCTCGGCGTGCAAGACGGCTACACGGTCAATGCCTCGGTGCACAACAACAGCATCAACAAGGTGAAGCCGGTGACGAGCACCGCTGGCGTCGTGAGCGCGGTGGTTGGTCAGCTTGCGCCCGGGGCCGGGCCGGATGTCGATCTCCGCCTTACGGAAAACCGAATCGACGAGATCCGCGGCCGTCGAGGCTTCAATCTCATCATCGAGGAGAACGTAAGCGACTATGACGTAACGCTGTTCGACAACCGGGTCACGAACCTGGTGACCGAAGCTGCCGCCAACTGCCCCGGTGTCAACTGCAACGGCCTCGAAGCCCTCGAGATGGAAATCGAGGACAACGCGGGCGCCGGGGAAGTTCGCATCGTCGACAACACATTCGGGACCAACGCGGCCGGCGCCGGGGAGGGGCCCGTCGCCGGCAACGGTTCGCGCGAAGCCATCGACATTTCGGTGCAGAATGGCGTATCGCCGGATGTCCTGATCCACAACAACTCCCTCGTCACCTCCGACATCAGCTCGGGCGAGGCGATCGAGCTCGACATCGAGGACACCTCGACGATCGACCTTACCGTCACGAACAACAACTTGACCGGCGGAAACCAGAACGAAGGCTTCACGATCGAAACGGAGGACGCAGGCTCGACCGCGAACGTCAAGTTCACGGGAAACACCTCCACCGACGAGATCGAGTTCGATCGGGATGCGGGAACCCTGACGATCACCGACCGAGACAGTCTTGCCACGGACAACCCCGGCGTGGCGGCCGTTCCCGGATTCTCTCTGGTCGACAATCCTGGCACGACGGCGAACGATCCAACCTTGCCGACGGGCGTGGTCCTGGCGACCGGCGGCCTGGCCCAGATCGTGACCCTGAACGCTGCGGCCGGCACCGATCTCGAGGTCACCGTGCTCAACGCCAACGGCACGCGGGCCGCGGGTGTGACCGTGACCTTCGCGGCGCCCGGCGCCGGGGCGAGCGGCAGCTTCACGGGCGGCAACACGGCCGTGACCGATGCGAACGGCGTGGCCACCAAGGCCTTCAGCGCCAATGCGACGGCTGGTGCCTACGAGATCACGGCGACGGCGGCCGGCTTCGAGGGTGCGAGCTTCCTGTTCCAGAACGAGGCCGTGCCGGCCCAGTTTCTGACCGCCGCGACCGGCCTGGCGCACGGCCTCGACGGCATCGACGTGCTGACCCAGAGCGAGCTGGATGGGGTGGTGACGGCGGCCAAGACGCGCTGGGCGGAGAACGGCCTGAGCGAGAGCCAGGCGGCAGCGCTGGACGGCCTCGTGTTCGCTGTCGCCGACCTCGAGGGCGGCGCGCTCGGCGCCTTCGTGGGCGATCGTATCGAGATCGACGTCGACGCCGCCGGCCACGGCTGGTTCGTCGACGAGACTCCGCTCGATGACGGCGAGTTCGGTCCGGGGGGCGCGGAGACCAGTCTCACCGCCACCGATGGCGCGGCCGCAGACGCGATGGATCTTTTGACCACCGTGCTGCACGAGATCGGGCATGGCCTCGGCCTCATCGACCTCGCCTCGCAGACGGAGGCCGACGACCTCATGTTCGCTCTGCTCGACAGCGGCGAGCGCCGGCTGCCGGCTGCCGGACAGGCTGGCGGTCCGTCGGCCGTCGCCTTGGCCGCGGACGACCTCCTGGACGGTCAGGGCACAGGCGCTTCGCTCGGCGAAGCGGAGTCAGGAGACGGCGGCGCGCCGAGCGCCAACGTCTCGCCGGCCTACCTCGCCGCGATCGCCGCCGCGCAGGTCGAGGAGGCCGCGACCGACGGCATCGTGATCGCTTAGGGGCGGGTCGTCAGTTCGATCTCGTCGTTGATTTGGCGTGATCCACCATTGCGGTCTGTCACTGTCGGGCCTGACCCGAGCCTGTCCGGTTGAGGTTTCTGTACTGGGCGGGAAGCGCCCGCTCCCGCCCCGAGGGAACAGCCTTTTCGGCGCTGCGCGCCAGCCCCCCTCCCGGCGCTCCGCGCCGACCTCCCCCTCGAGGGGGGAGGAGTTAGCCTACTGCAATGCTGATTTGATCCCCTCCCTCCTCGAGGGGGAGGGTTAGGGTGGGGGGCGTCCGCGGAGCGGACAGACAAAGAGATATCGATTCACGCCGTCACTTCGCGAAGCTCGGCCGCCGTGACGCGACATCGAGTTCGGCTTCCAAGGCCATGCCGAGGTTGCACAGCAAACCCTCTTCGAACAGGCCGGCCC
>JAKSDN010000388.1 GCA_022360075.1 Kiloniellales bacterium
CTCGACTGGCGCCACGGAACCGCGACCATGGCGCGCGTCGCCATCGCCCCGAGCGCGCGCGGCCGCGGCTTGGCGCCGCCGATGCTCAAGCTGGTCGTCGACGAGGCCTTCGCGCTGCCCGACTTCGAGCGCGTCGAGCTGAACGTCTACAGCTTCAACGAGCCGGCGATCCGCGCCTACGCGTCGCTCGGCTTCGTGAAGGAGGGCGTGCGCCGCAGCTCCACGCGGGTCGGCGACGAGCGCTGGGACACCGTGATCATGGCCATGCTGCGCCCGGAGTGGACCGAGCGTCAGTAGGCGCTGGCGCCGCTGTCGACCGGGATGATCGCGCCGTTGAGCAGGCTGCTCTCGTCCGAAGCCAGGAACAGCGCCATCTGGGCGATCTCGATCGGCCGGCCGGTGCGCAGCGGGCGCTTGAGGTTGTCGCGCTCGTCGTCGCCCTTCATGCCCATGGCCTTGGTGCGCTCGGTCAGCACGGCGCCCGGTGCGATTGCGTTCACGCGGATATGCATCGGCGCGCACTGCAAGGCGAGCGCCTTGGTCAAGGTCAGCACGCCGCCCTTGGCCGAGGTATAGGCATCGGCACCACGCGTGCCCTTCATGGCACGGATCGAGGTGCTGTTGATGACCGAGCCGCCGCCGGCATCGCGGATGTGAGGAATGGCGAAGCGGCAGGCGAGGAAAGAGCCGTAGAGATCGACGCTGATCGTGCGCCAGAACTCCTCCAGCGGAATGTCCAGGACGCTGCCGTCCTGCGGCGTCGCCCCGCCGGCGTTGTTGTAGAGCACGTCCAGCCCGCCGAAGGCCTCCACCGCCGCCGCGACCGCGGCCTCGACGCTCTCGGGCTTGGTGATGTCGGTCTCCAGGAAGACCGCCTCGCCGCCCGCGGCCTGGGCTGCCTCGGCCGCCCGTGTGCCGGTCTCCTTGTTGATCTCGGCGATCGCCACCTTGGCGCCCTCGCGAACGAAAAGCTCCGCCGATGCCGCACCGATGCCACCCCCGCCGCCGGTGATGAAGGCGCGCTTGCCGTCGAGTCTTCCCATGGTTTTCTCTCCTCTGCGTGTCGAATTGGTGTCCGCTTTCGGGGACTCCTTGTGAGCATTCATTGGAAATTCGGCGTTCGTTTCACTGTCACCCTCGGGCTTGACCCGAGGGTCCATCGAAGTCCCGGTCTCGGACCTCAATGGATTGCCGGGTCAAGCCCGGCAATGACAGTTCTTAAGGGCTATGGATGACAATCCTTGAACGCCAAACCTCGTTCTTCTGAGAGACTCAAGATCATCGAATCCCAGCTTGGGCGCCGCATCACGGCAAAGCCGTTGGAAGCCGCCACACCGTCCCGTCCTTGAGCCCATACACGACGTCTTCACCATCCTCCAGCAACGGCGTGACGATCTCGGCGTCGTGGGCGAAGTGGGCGAGCTCGCGGAAGCGGCCGTCGGTCACGGTGACGACGGCCAGGACGGCGCGGTTTTGCCGCGGCAGCAGCAGGTCGGGCCGGCCGTCGCCGTTCCAGTCCAGGGTCGTGCTCATGGCGAGCACGGTCGAGCCGATCCGGTGTGTCGAGTAGCCGAAGACCCGCCGCTCCGCGCGCAGCACGGGCCCGCCGTCCCAGGCGTAGTGAATCAGCTCGCCGCCGATGTGCGGCGTCTGCACGACCGCGATCTCCAGCGCCCCGTCGCCGTCGTAGTCCGCGGCGCCGGCCGGGTTCAGCCAGCGATAGGCCGTGCCGATCGGCGGCGCCTCGGCCAAGGGCGCCAGCCCGCCGTCGCGAAGACCGTAGAGAGCGATGGTCGCCCCGGCGTCGCGATAGCTCTTGATCGCGAGGATTTCCGGCGCGCCGTCCCGGTCGAGGTCGAGGATGCGCGGCTCCAGGTCTTCGAACACGCTGTCGGCCGGCAGGCTATGGGCGAATGTCCGGCCACCTCGAGCGACCACGAGGGTCTCCGCCTCGATCTCATCGCCAAGGACGCCATGGCCATAACGCTCCGTCGGGCCGGCGAACCAGGCCGCGACCCCCATCGCGCGGGCGACCCGACCGTGCGGGATCAGGCCTTCGGCCGTTTCGGCATCCTGGGCGCCGAACAGCGCGTCGGACCACATGTCGGAGTCGAGCCGAAAGGGCCGGCGATCGTCGGCTGGCGCGGCCGTGGCCGTTACGATGCACAAGAGGGCAAGCGCAAGCCGCGTCACGCCGTGCCCATCGATCGAGTCGGGTCATCGCGCCGCAAGGTTCAGGCCCGGCTGGCCGGCCGGCAGCTCTTGCGGTAGGCCCCGGGCGTGAGCCCGCTGCATTCGCGGAACGCCCGCGTGAAGGCGCTCTGATCGGAATAGCCGAGCTCGATGGCGAGCTGGCTGAGCGGCGTCTCGCCTTGGGCGAGCTGACGCTGCGCCAGCCGCAGGCGGCAGCCGTTGAGGATCTCGGAGAAGCTCGTCCCTTCGGCTTCGAGCCGGCGGTGCAGCGTGCGCCGCGACAGGCCGAGGCTGGAAGCGATCTCGCCTTGGTCGAGCCGCGCGCGACCGAGCCGCGCGAAGACCGCGCTGGTCACGCGCGCGGCGGTCGGCCGGGCGCGGTTGCGTTGGGCGAGGGCCCTTTCCAGGGCGCTCGAGTGGCGCTGCCAGGCGTCCCGGTCGTAGGCGGGCATCGGACGATCCAGCACGGCGGCCGGGAACACGATGGTGTTCGCCACCGACTCGAAGAAGCACTCGGTCCCGACGGTCTCCTTCCAGCTCTGAGCCGTCCGCGAGGGCCCGTGCTCGAAGGTCAGCGCGCAGGGCTCCCAGTCCTCCCCTAGCGCACGCTGGACCACGGCCAGAAAGACCGAGAGCGAGAACTCGGCGTCCTGTTGGCGTGGCCAGATGTCGGGATCGAGGATCCGGTAGGAGAGCACCGCCCTGTCGGCCTCGACGTCCAGGCGCAGCTCCGAGCTGCTTTGCACGAGGCGCAGATAGTTCGCGAAGGTGGTCAGCGCCGCGCCCAGGTTCGGCGCGCCGAGGATCGCCTCGCCCAGCGGGCCCAGGACCCGCAGGTCGAAGCGCCGGCCTGCGTTCCAGCCGAAGGCGGGCTCCGCGCTGGCCGCCGCGCCGGTCTCGAGAAAGTCCACGAAATCCGACAGGCCGATCTCGATGTGGTCGTCCGACCAAGCGCGCTCCGAAATGCCGCAGGTCTGTCCGAGGCGGTAGGGATCGACGCCCCTGGCGGCCAGGCACGCGTCGAAACCGCTGAGCACGACCGAGGATATCGTCGCTTGCCCTGCCACGATCCGCCTCCTGAATCTTATTGCTTCTTGTTGTGCTCGGCACCCGAGAGCGCCGTACGAAATTATGCGGCGCGGGCGGTGCCCGTGTCAAAAGCGAGGCCAGATTGGCAAGATATGTCAAGACTTCGCCGGCGGTGCGATGCTTCGATCCTCATGGGAGAGAAGGCAGGCCACGCCTGCCGAAGCACCAAGACGAGCGATCCTGCCGCGACCGGACGGGTTTGCGGCGAAATCGCCATGAGGAGGCATCATGGGAGCTTTCCGGCGCTGCTTGCCGCTGCTGGGTCTCACGCTAGGCCTTTCGGCCCTCGCACCACATCACGCCGCCAAGGCACAGGACGACGAGGCGCTGCTCAACGCGCGCTGCGGCGCCTGCCATGAGACCCGGGCCGACGGGACGATGAGCCGGGTCCACGATGCCCGCAAGACGCCCGAAGGCTGGGACATGAACATCGTGCGCATGATGATCGTCCACGGCGTCGAGCTGACCGCCGAGGAGCGGCGGCGCCTGGTCAAGCATCTCGCCGATGAGCGCGGCCTCGCGCCCTCCGAAAGCGAGGGCTATCGCTACGTGCTGGAGAAGTCGCCGGGCGTGTTCGACAGCGGGCCCGACGAGACGCTCACCCAGATGTGCGGGCGCTGCCACACCTACGCGCGGGTTGCCCTGCAACGGCGCGACAAGGCCGAGTGGCTCAAGCTGGTCCACTTCCATCTCGGCCAGTATCCGACCACCGAGTACCAGGCTCTGGGCCGCGACCGCGACTGGTTCGGCATCGCGAGCGGCGAGGTGGTCGATCAGCTCGCTCAGCGCTACCCCTACTCTACGCCGGCGTGGGAAGCCTGGCAGGCGCGAGGCCCGGTGGACCTCTCGGGAAGCTGGCGCGTCGTCGGCCACCAGCCCGGCAAGGGCAACTACGACGGCAGCATGACCATCGCCGCGCAGGGCAATGACCGCTACGCGGTCAAGACGGCGCTCAGCTTCATGGATGGCTCCAGCCTGACGCGCGAAGGCAACGCGATCCTCTATAACGGCCACGAGTGGCGCGCCAGTACCAAGGGGCCGGACGGCCGGGCGCGGCAGGTCATGGCCCTCGCCGAGCATGGCGGCAGCATGACGGGGCGCTGGTTCGAGGCCGGCAACGACGTGATCGGGGGTACGCTAAAGGCCGTGCGCGTGGAGGGCGCCGGCTCGCAGGTGCTCGCGGTTTCGCCGAGCCACATCAAGCAGGGCGAGACCGCTCAGGTGATCGTCAGCGGCATCGCGCTCTCCGGCCCCATCGACCTGGGCCCCGGCCTGACGGCAACGGCCGTGGCGAGCGACGCCGATCGCATGGCGCTCGAGGTCACCGCCGCGGCCGACGCCACGCTCGGCGCCCATGCGGTGCGGATCGGCGAGGCCTCGCTGCCGGACGCGCTGATGGTCTACGACCAGGTCGCCCGGGTCGCGGTCGAGCCCTCGCAGACCATCGCGCGGGTCGGCGACAACGGCGGACCGATCCCCTCGGTGCCGGCGCAGTTCCAGGCGATCGGCTACATGGCCGGCGCCGACGGCGAGGCCGGGACCGACGACGACGTGCGGATCGGTGTGATGCCCGCGAGCTGGTCGGCCGACAACTTCGACGAGTTCGCCGCTGCCCTGGAGGACGCGAAGTTCGCCGGGACGATCGACCAGCGCGGCCTGTTCTCGCCGGCCGGTGCCGGACCCAATCCGGATCGTGTGATGAGCACCAATAACGCCGGCAACCTCGCGGTGATCGGCAAGGTCAAGGATGGCGACAGCGAGGTCGAGGGGCGTGCGCAGCTCTTCGTCACCGTGCAGCGCTTCGTCGACCCGCCGATCCGATGAGCGCCCTGAAGGAGTGCGAGCGATGAGTGGGCTGAGCCTGGTCGCGCAGAACGTCCACGACGTCAGCGTCGAGGGCCGGCGCATGCTGTTCCACGTGCCGACCACGAGCCTGTTCGAGATGGACGGCGTGAGCGCCGCGGTGCTCGATCTGTTCCGCGATCACGAAGAGGTCACGCCCCATACGGTTCGCGGCGCCTTCGACGGCCGCTTCGCGCCGGAGGATCTGTCGGAGGTGATCGACGGCTTCGTCAAGCTCGACATTCTGCGCGACAGCCGCAAGCGCGACCAGGGACCGCAGCCGATCCAGGTCGAGAGCTTCCCGCTCAGCACGATCGTGCTCAACGTCAACACCGGCTGCAATCTCTCCTGCACC
>JAKSDN010000951.1 GCA_022360075.1 Kiloniellales bacterium
CACCTGCTCGGCCAGCGCCCGCAGCGTGCCGTCGAACGGCCGCGCGAAAGGCTCATGCGCCTTCTTGCCGCTGGCCGACCAGGAGCCGATCTCGAAGGCGAAGACGGCCACCGCCCCGGTCAGCAGCACGACATAGAGCAGCAGACCCAGGATCGCGCCGGACCAGCCGTGGATCGCCACCAGGCGCTTGGTCCGCGTCTGCGACAAGACCATCATCGCGCCGTTTCCTCCCTTGAATCGCCTCTCTTCGGTGCCGCTTGCCGGATCAGGTAACGCCCCAAACGGCCCAGCCCGCAGCCGCGCCGTTGATCAGCAGCAGTCCTATAAGTATGACGCTTGCGCGGCCCAGATTTTCAGCCAGACAGGCATAAAGAAGGCCGCCGCCCAGATCGCCGGAAAGAGGATCAGCGGCAGGACCAGATGGTCGATCCCGGCCGTGCCTTCCGGAAACCACAGCGGCATCGCGGCCATCACGACAAAGGCCACCGCCAGGGCGACGGGACCGGCCAGGATCCAACGCAAGGCGGTAGCACGGCGTTTCGACTTTGTGCGTTCCAATCCGGCGTTCCCTGGTCGATTGCGGTCCATGTACTGGACGACTCTAGTTAAGAATCGTTCGCAGTTACTGTTAGTCGGCGGCGCGCCGGGGCGCAATGCTCTGCGGCATTTGGGGACCGGCTGAGGCGCGAATGAGCGAGATTGATAAACGCAGGGGGAGTGCCGGGACCCGATTTCGGGCATGCCCTCCTTTGGTCCGCGCGATAGGCCGTCAGGGTGTCGGCCAGCCTGCCATCCTGGGCATCGAGTTTCATCCCCACGATCATCTACCTCGGAAGTCTTCACAGACGACACGCTAGGCGCTCAAAACTTGATCCGGACCGTGCCGAACACGGAGCGAGGCGCACCGGGTTCTATGAAATTCGGACCGGACACCACGCCCTCGACATAATCTTCGTCGAACAGATTATCGACGTTGAGAGCAAGGCTGATGGTGTCGTTGATTTCATATCGGGCAAACAGATCGACCCGCGCGTATCCATCGACGTCGACTTCGTTGGCAAAGTCGGCTTTTCGATCGCCGACCACGAAGACGCCGCCACCGACCTCTAGCCCGCGCAGAGGATTGTCTTGAAAGGCGTATGTCGTCCAAAGACTGCCGCTCCATTCCGGCGCGTTTATGAGCCGATTACCGGCGGGGAGCGCGTTGTCCTTGGTGATCTCCGCATCGAGGTAGGCGAGCGAACCCGTTATGCGCCATCCCGGCGCCAGTTCGCCGGCGACGTCGAGCTCAGCGCCACGGCTGCGCTGCTCGCCAACCTGTATCGAAAAGCCCGGGTTCTGGAGATCGGCCGTCGAAACATTCGAGCGCGTTAGCTGATAGGCAGCCAATGTCGTCGAAAGTCGGCCATCGAACCAATCGCGTTTGATGCCGACTTCGAGCTGTTCGCCTTCTTCCGGTTCGAATGCCTCGCCGTCGAAGCTCGCACCGCTCAACGGCGGTAGGAATGACGTCGTATAGCTTGCATAGATACTCAGGTCGTCGATCGGCTGGAAAACGAGCCCCGCGCGCGGCGAGAATGCCTGGTCCCATTTGTCCGTAACGCTGGCACCGTCGCGATCGAACCGCGTTTTCGCCGTGTCGTAGCGGCCGCCGAGAAGCAGTTTCCAATGGTCTCCGAACGAGATCAGGTCTTGAAGATAAACGCCGTAGAAATCGATCCGCCGATCCTGCGTACCCGGCGCCGAGAGCGGGCCCGGTGTTGTGCCGTAAACCGGATTGAATATGTCGATGGGATCGAGATCAGCGGATCGGGCCTCCGATGCGAAACGCGTGAAGTTGCCGTCGGCGCCGAAGAGGAGTTGGTGCTCGAGCGGGCCTGTTTCGAACTCGCCAATCAAATTCGCTTGTAGGGCGTAGTTCTGAAAGTCTTGCTCGAACGTGAAGAAACGCCGGTTGAGCGTTCGTCCGTCAGCGGCCAAACCGAGCGGGAACGATTGCGTCGGCGTGGCATTGGCATCGGAGAAGCGCGCCAGGGTCCGGAGCGACCAGTCGTCATTGAACTGATGGTCGACGCTCGCTTGGATCCGGAGTTCGTCGGATTCGGCGCGGTCCCCTCGTTCACCCAAGAACCGCTCGCGGGGCAAGGCCAGCGCTTTGCCGTCGACGGCAACCACGCCGTAGTCGAACTGCTGGTCTTGCCCATAGTATTCAAGATCAAGATCGACCGTCGTGCCGGACGTCGGAACCCAGCGCAGCGTCGGCGCGACCTGAATGCGTTCTGAATTGATGAAGTGGTCCCGGAAACTGTCAGTGTTCTGATAAGACGCATTGAAGCGAGCCAGCAGCTTGCCGTCTTCCGTCAGCGGCTGGTTGAGATCGATATCGCCCCGGTAGAAATCGAAACTCCCCGCCCGTCCCGTGAGGCTGTAATGCGGCTCGGGTCTCGGTTTCTTGGTGACGATATTGACCAGCCCTCCGGGGTCGGCGGGGCCGTACAAGACGCTGGGCGGCCCTTTCAGAACCTCCACCCGCTCCACATTGGCCAGCCCCAGTTGCCCGGCGTCGCCGAATGACGGGGCGGAGAGGAAACCGTCCCTAGCGATGCGGTCCGCGGCAAAACCACGTATCAGGAAGATATCGCTGCGGTTGCCCCCGGTTCCGCCAACCTGAACACTGCTGGTGTTGCGCACGACATCGGCCAGCCGCCTGGCGCCCTGGTCCTCGATGACTTCACGTGGGACGACCTGGATGGCCGCCGGCGTATCGATGATCCGTATATCCGTTTTGGTCGCGGTGGCCGAACGTTCCGCTCTGTATCCGTCAACCGGTCCGTAGGCTGACTCAGCTTTGCCTTCTACTTTGATGGAGTTGAGTCGTACAGGTCCGCTGTCCTCTCGAACCACCGCCCGCTCAAGGGTGACGGTGTCGGCATCGACGTAGCGCCAGGTCAGGTCCGTGCCGGCGATGAGCTGCTGCAGTGCCTCCGCCGCCGTGAAGCTGCCGACCACGGCCTGGGCCTGCTTGCCGGCGGTCGCGGCAGCCTCGATGGTCACCTGCAGGCCGGCCTGCCGCCCGAAAGCCAGCAGGGCGGTGCTCAGCGGCTGGTCCGGAATGTCGAAAGAAATCGTCGGCGCAGTCTGGGCCCCCGAAGACTGCGCGAGGCTCGGCGCTTGCACCAGTTCCAGGCGCCCGGCCTCGGCGGCCCCGGCCAGTGTTCCTCGTTCGGTTTCGTGCGCGAAGGCCGGCA
>JAKSDN010001406.1 GCA_022360075.1 Kiloniellales bacterium
AGGAAGAGGAGGTTGTCATTGGCTTTGATGCTGATGAGGAAACCTATGTTCGGTTCCCGGTCGAACTGCCCGACGGCAGTTTTGATACAGTAGAGGACCTTTGCGATCTCGCCGATTGCCTTGCCTGATCCGAGCGGAGTCGCGTAGCGCTTGCACTGATAGGGGTTCCAGCTGCGGGACGGTGACGAAGGCGGGTCGAACCCAACGACGATGTCGCGGCCCTTGTCTCCCGAACCACCGCGTTGCTGTACGTCATCGACGCCAGGCAGCTTCGTCCGCAGATACCCGTTCGCCCATTCAAGAACGAAACGCTCGAAATCGTCGGCGCTGAAGTTGGCAAGTCGGTCCAGCGGATTGACAGGCAGTCCGGCTTCTAGTCCTAGAAGGCGTGCATTGGCGTTCGGCCATTTTCATGGCTGATCGATCGCTTGCAGAGAGAATGTCGCGTCAGCTTTCAACACCCACGTCCCAGGGATTGAGAACACTGAGCTCGAAGTGCTCAAAGTCCTTTATGTTACGGGTGACGAGGATCAGATCGCGCTCAATCGCAACGGCTGCGATTTGGGCGTCAGCAGCAGGCGGGGGCTGCCCTTTGCGATCGCCGTTGCCCATCAGTTGACCCCAGATCCTTGCGGCCGCATCGTCAAACGCCAGAATCCGGTTCTCAAACTGCTGGCTGAGGTCCTCTTCTATCCACTTCGTGAAACGTTCTTGCCGCGCCTTCTCTTTGACCTTGACGGCGCCACGCACGAGCTCACCGATTGTTTGCGCGGCGAGAAAGAGCTCCGCTGGCGACTGCTGTTCGAGCCAAGCAAGCACCCGCGGCTCGGGATTCGCCTTTACGGTTTCGCTGACGATGTTGGTGTCGAGAAGAAAGGGCATCAATCGAGATCCGCGGAGCGCCCCGTCGACGTATCCCGTTCAGTTTGCAGGTCAGCGCCAACCAGCGGCGACTTGCGGAAAAACGCAACAAGCTCCGATCCGGTTTTCGCCTTCGGCGCGGACAACATTGGCTGGAGCGAATCTCGGATGCGCTTGGCATCTACACCGCCAGAGCGTAGAGCGCCTGCGATGGCTTTGACCAAGTTGGCGTCCCTGGTGGGTACGGTGACTTCGACCCTCTTTGAGCCTTCAGCCGCAACCTTGGTGCGATGCCGAGCTACGCGCGCTCGGCTCTGCTTTTTTGAGCTAGTCTGGTCCACGACACACCGCCTTGTCCGGTAACGTTTCCGGAAACGTATGATTTGGTGGCAGCGGTGTCAAGGAGATATGGGCTTCGGTCCCCGACCTAGCTCGACCGTGCAGCGGCAGCGGCTGTCCCGCTGGACTGAGCGATGAACCTTGAAAGTGCCTCGCAGTCCGATCAAGCGCATAAGTCGTCCGCTTGAACTCGACAC
>JAKSDN010000676.1 GCA_022360075.1 Kiloniellales bacterium
ACCAAGGAGTTGCTTTCGACTCCATCAACACAGAACCTGGAGATAATGATGCTCAACATCCCTCCAAACGGGTCCTCCGGCGATACTCCGTTCTCAACTCCGTCCGAGAAGGGAGGCTTGGTCCTGGAAGGCGAAATTGTCATAACCGTCGGGGAGAACGAAGCACGCCTCACCAGAGGCGATAGCTTCTCTTTCGATGGCAAGCTGCCGCACACATTTCGCAACGAGAGCGAATCCCCAGCTATCGTACTCTGGATAATCAGCAATTTTCCGATCGAGAGACATCTTTAATCATGGCGCCATGCCGGCTCGGGCAACAAGGCGGAGAGCAAGGAAATTCCGTTAATCAAATAGTGCCTCTTCTAAAACCCAAATTGCTCAACGGTGCCGCGTTTACCTGGATGTTTAGCCCCGGCATCTGATGGGTTGGATCGTAAGCGTCCGGTGAGGTGGGGTTGGTGAGTTTTTTTTATTTGGTCCAAGTTTCGAATCTGGTTTCGCATGCGATTTCGAAGCTTGCGATGGGCCGGCCGGATGGAGGTCCTCACGGGGCGGCCAGCCCTTCAACTGGCATCACGATACCGATCCCTAATCGCGTGAATCCGCTCTAACTCCTGAAGTTTAGAGCAAGATGACGTCAGGTCGAATCGACGTCACGTCATCTTGCTCTAGGCCCCGACCGAGGCCCTTGCGACTCATCGAGCCTTTCCGGTCGCCACGATCGCCGGCCGGGTGATTCGTTCGGCGCTCGGCCTCGTAAAGAGTCCCGAAGGGGGCTCGTCAGCGAGGCGGAGGGCGCATGCCGACGCGAAATCTGGTTCTCATCCTCGGCGATCAGCTATCGCCGGGGCTTTCGTCGCTCGCCGCGGCGGACCCGCGACACGATCGAGTCCTGATGGTCGAGGCCGAGGAAGAGGCGACCTACGTCAGGCACCACAAGAAGAAGATCGCCTTTCTCTTCGCCGCCATGCGCCATTTCGCCGCGGCGCTGCGGGACGAGGGCTGGCGAGTGGGCTATCTGCGGCTCGATGCGCCGGGCAACAGCGGCTCCTTCACGGGTGAGCTGGCGCGCGCCATCGAGCGGCATGGGCCGGCCCGCATCCTGGTTACCGCGCCTGGCGAGTGGCGGATCCTGGCGGCCATGGAGACTTGGGCCGAGCGCTTCGGGCTGCCGGTCGAGATCCTGGAGGACGAGCGCTTCCTCTGCGCGCATGCCGCCTTCGCGGACTGGGCGGCCGGCCGCAAGCAACTCCGCATGGAGTTCTTCTATCGCGAGATGCGGCGCAAGACCGGCTTGCTCATGAACGGCGACAAGCCCGAGGGCGGGCGCTGGAATTTCGACGCCGAGAACCGCAAGCCCGCCAAGGCCGACCTCTTCATGCCGCAGCCCCCGCGATTTGCCCCGGATGCGGTCACCCGCGAGGTGCTCGAGCTGGTGGCCGCGCGCTTTGCCGATCACTTCGGCAACCTGGAGCCCTTCTGGTTCGCCGTCACCGCAGAGCAGGCCGAGGCCGCGCTCGCGCATTTCCTCGAGGCCGCGCTGCCCTTGTTCGGCGACTATCAGGACGCCATGCTGCGGGACGAGCGTTTCCTCTACCACTCGGTGCTGTCGCTTTACTTGAACGCCGGCCTGCTCGACCCCTTGAGCGTTTGCCGGCGGGTCGAGGCCGAATACCGCGCCGGCCGCGTGCCCTTGAACGCCGCCGAAGGCTTCATCCGCCAGATCATCGGCTGGCGCGAGTACGTGCGCGGGATCTACTGGCTGAAGATGCCGGGCTACGTCGAGGAGAACTTCCTCGCGGCCGAGCGGCCGCTGCCCGCGTTCTACTGGACCGCCGAGACCGACATGGCCTGCCTCAAGGCCGCGATCACGCAGACCCAGGAGGAGGCCTACGCCCACCACATTCAGCGCCTGATGATCACCGGCAACTTCGCCCTGCTCGCCGGCGTCGATCCCAAGGCGCTGCACGAGTGGTATCTGATCGTCTATGCCGACGCCTACGAGTGGGTCGAGCTGCCCAATACGCTCGGCATGAGCCAGTTCGCCGACGGCGGTCTGCTCGCCTCCAAGCCGTACGCGGCGAGTGGCAACTACATCAGCAGGATGTCCGACTATTGCCGCGCCTGCCGCTACGACGTGAAGCAGAAGACCGGCCCCGATGCCTGCCCCTTCAACCCGCTCTACTGGGACTTCCTCGCCCGCAACGAAGAAAAGCTCCGCGGCAATCCGCGCCTCGCCCAGGTCTACCGGACCTGGGACCTTATGGGCGAGGCGAAGCAGGCGGCCTATCGGGAAAGCGCGACCAAGGTCTTGCGGGAGCTGGAGCTGGCTGCCCAGATGAACCGGCCATAGGGCGTGTGCTCATGAACGCCACTTCGCCAATAGCCGCCTTCGGTGGGTCTCGGCCGCCGCTCGGCCGACCGCGGTATAGCTGACAAGCGGACGGAGCAGTAACCGACTTGCCAACGCAACGGAGCGGATCAATCCGGGAGTTTCCGCGCCACGTAAAATCCATAGCTGACAAAGGCCGAGAAGCGCTCGTAAAGATCTATTTCCAACTGCTCTACTTCCACGATCGATCGGGCTGCCGCAGAGTTATCGTGTTTTGTGACAAAGGCCTCGAACCGCTCCTGCATGGGGCGATAGTAGTTATCAAGCCAGCAGGCTTCGGACAGCGGGAAGTACCCCAAGGGTGTGTAGCCATGGGCCTCCAACAACGCCATCTTCTCGGACGCCGTGGCGACCTCCGGATATTCCCGAGACCAGTGATCGTCCAACTCGGTCGGTCGCTTCTCCGTCAACCACGTCAGTTCGGAAACCGCGAGAATTCCACCTGGCTTGAGAAATGGCCGCCAGCTCCGGATTCCGTTCTCGAAACCGATGTTGTAGATCGCGCCTTCTGACCAAATCGCATCAAGCGCTGAGGGCTCGAATGTCAGAGCGGCCATCGATGCGGCAAGGGTCGTGATCTGCTCTGAAACACCTTCGGCCTTCGCACGACGTTCCAATTCCTTCAGGAAATCGGGCAGGAAATCCACGGCCGTGATATCCGCATGAAGAGACTTGGCTAGGATGATCGTCGATG
>JAKSDN010001431.1 GCA_022360075.1 Kiloniellales bacterium
AGCAAAGGCTCCTCGGGCGACCGCTGATCCTTCTGAGGCCGCGTCATCGCTGAACCTTGTCTCGAAGCCTCCGTCGAGGCGTCTAGCGCCGGACCACGATGGCGACAGACTGGTTCATGAAGGTTGCCAAAGTCTTAATCGAGTCGCGGCATCCGGGTCCGCCACGGTGCAAAACAGCGCTTCGTCCCCGCCGCTTCTGCTATGCTTCGCGGTGCCGGCAAGAGGTCTCGAGGGCTAAGGGTCTGTTTCGAGATTAGTGACGCATTTGGTCCGAGTGAAATCGGCCCGCTGTTAGGAGCGAGGAGGCAGGACATGCCCAAGCCTATTCAACCCAATGGGACTCGGGGAGCGACGCGGCAGCGGGCCGATTTCGCCGGGTCCCTTCGGGACGGGGCGGATTTTCGCCAGGGCGGCGGCGCCCAAGGCTTGTGGGGGATCACCCCACGGCGCCTTGCGCTCCCAACCCTGGCGAAAATACGCTCCCGCCAAATGCATCACTAATCTCGAAACAGACCCTAAGTGTTCGGACTGTTCGGAAAATCCTCCCAACCCGCCCCGAGCGAGGCTCGGGTGCCCGCAGGCACGCGGGTCTACGCGATCGGCGACATCCATGGCTGCCTGGATCAGCTCGAGGATCTGCACGCCGCGATCGAGGCGGACGCTCGCGCCCATCCGTCCGAGCGCCGGGTCGTCGTCTATGTCGGCGACTACGTCGACAGGGGTCCCGATTCGCGCGGCGTGCTGGGTCTCCTGATCGAGGCGCCCCTGCCGGGCTTCGAAAGCGTTCACCTGATCGGCAATCACGAAGCCTTCATGATGCAGTTCCTCGAGGATGCCTCGGTCTTCAAGCCCTGGGTGATGAACGGCGGCGATGCGACCCTGCGCAGTTTCGGGCTCAGCCCCATGGGCCCAGGCGGGGATCGCGCGACCCGGCTCCAGCAGCAGCTCCGCGAAAGCTTGAGCCCGCCGGAGTGGAGCTTCTTTCGCGACCTGCGCGACTATCACGTCGAGGGCGACTACTTCTTCGCCCATGCCGGTGTGCGCCCCGGCGTCCCACTGACCCACCAGGATCCCTACGACCTGATGTGGATCCGTGAGCCCTTCCTGAGCTCGACGTCCGACTTCGGCAAGGTCGTGGTCCACGGCCATACGCCCTACAGCGAGCCGGACCAGCACAGCAACCGCGTCGGGATCGACACCGGGGCGGTCTATGGCGGGCTGCTGACCGCGCTGGTGCTGGAGGACGACAAGCAGCGCTTCATTCAGATCTGACGGCCGCCCAGCGACAGGAAGCGCCTGAATTTGCTTGCGCCCTGCGGAGCCTTGGATTACCGCAGCGGGACGCCCGGGAGGTCCGACGTGACGCGCTTGGACTTGAATGCCTTCTTCGAAGCCGAGATGGCCGAGCATGCCGCCGTCGCGGCAGCCAGCGGCGCGGCCTTGGCGGAGCCCTTCAAGCGCCTGGTCGAGGCCGGCATCGAATCGATTCGCGGCGGCGGCAAGATCCTGTTCTTCGGCAATGGCGGCAGCGCCGCGGACGCGCAGCACCTGGCGACCGAGCTTACGGTCCGCTACCTCGGCAACCGGCCGCCGATCGCGGCCATCGCGCTGACCACCGACAGCTCCGCCCTGACGGCGATCGGCAACGACCTTGGCTTCGATCAGCTTTTCGCCCGGCAGATCCGGGCGCTGGGGCGGCCCGGCGACCTGGCGATCGGCATCTCGACCTCGGGCAAGAGTCCGAACGTGACGATCGGCCTGGAGGCGGCGAAGAATGTCGGGATGGTCGCCGCTGCTTTGTGCGGGCGCGCCGGTGGAGACCTGACGAAGATTGCCGATCCGCTGCTGATCGTCCCTTCCGACACGACGGCGCGGATTCAGGAGATGCACATCACCTTGGGCCAGATGTTCTGCGGCGCGCTGGAGCAGGGCCTGGGCCTGGTCTGACGCGATGGCCGACGGCAGCGAAATGATCGGGGACCTGCGGGCGTTCGAGGGCGCGCGGGTTCTGGTCGTGGGCGATGTCATGCTCGATCGCTTCGTCTACGGCACGGTCGAGCGGATCTCGCCGGAAGGACCGATCCCGGTGCTCCGGGTCGAGCGCGAAGCGAGCATGCTGGGCGGCGCCGGCAACGTGCTGCGCAATCTCGCCGCGCTCGGCGTCGAGACGCGCTTCGTCGCCCTGGTCGGCGACGACGAGGCGGGCGGTCGGATCGAGGCGCTGGCGGCGGCGGAACGCCCGGCCGAGGCCTTCCTGCTGCGCGAGCCGGGGCGCCGGACCAGCATCAAGGAGCGCTACGTCGCCGGCGCGCAGCAGCTTCTACGCGCCGACCG
>JAKSDN010001016.1 GCA_022360075.1 Kiloniellales bacterium
CACCTGACCTCGATGCACTCCATGGACAACTATTACGTCTCCAAGCTGCTGCCGCTGATCCACGAGGCCGGCGTCAACGCGGTCGCCAACCCGCTGATCAACATCACCATCCAGGGCCGCCACGACAGCTATCCCAAGCGCCGCGGCATGACCCGGGTGAAGGAGCTGATGGCCCAGGGCGTCAACGTATCCTTCGGCCACGACTGCGTCATGGACCCCTGGTATCCGCTCGGCAGCCACGACATGATCGAGGTCGCCCACATGGGCCTGCACGTCGGCCTGATGACCGGCGTCGCCGAGCAGCAGGCCTGCTTCGCCGCGGTCACCGAGAACGGCGCGCGGACCCTGGGCCTCGAGGGCTACGGCCTCGAGGCCGGCTGCCACGCCGACCTGGTCGTGCTCCAGGCCGGCGACGTGCTCGAGGCCTTGCGCCTGCGCCCGGCGCGCCTTTACGTGATCCGGCGCGGCGCGGTGATCGCCGAGACGGCGCCGGTGGCGGCACAGGTTTCGGTGCTTGGCAACGCGCCGGTGACGTTCAGGCGCTAACGGCGTGCGAGAGAGGGGAACAGAACGAACATGGCGGAAAGCGATTTCGAGATCATCGACCCGCGCTTCAAGCACTGCGTGAAGACCAGCGCGCGCCTGGATCGGCTCTGGGACGGCGGGCGCTGGACCGAGGGGCCGGCCTACTTCCCGGCCGCGCGCAGCCTGCTCTGGAGCGACATCCCCAACGACCGGCTCATGCGCTGGGACGAGACCACGGGCGCCGTCGGCGTCTTCCGCGGCCCGATCGGGCTCTACAGCAACGGCAACACGGTCGACCGCCAGGGCCGGCTGGTGAGCTGCGAGCACGGCACGCGCCGGGTCACGCGGACCGAGCACGACGGCACGATCACCGTGCTGGCCGAGCGCTACGAGGGCAAGCGCCTCAACAGCCCGAACGACGTGGTGGTCAAGTCCGATGGCTCGGTCTGGTTTACCGACCCGGCCTATGGCATCGACTCGAACTACGAGGGCTTCCGGGCCGAGAGCGAACTCGACGGCTGCTTCGTCTTCCGCGTCGATCCGCAGAGCGGCGCCTGCCGCATCGTCGCCGACGACTTCGTGCGCCCGAACGGCCTCGCCTTCTCGCTCGACGAGCGCCAGCTCTACATCGTCGACAGCGGCATGACCCACATCCCCGACGGCCCGCACCACATCCGCGTCTTCGACGTGGCCGAGGACGGCAGCCTGTCGGGCGGCGAGATCTTCGCGACCTGCACCGCAGGCATCTTCGACGGTATCCGATTCGACGACCAGGGCCGGCTCTGGTGCAGCGCCGGAGACGGCGTGCATTGCTACCACCCCGACGGCAGCCTGATCGGCAAGGTCTACGTGCCCGAGCGCGTCGCCAACCTCTGTTTCGGCGGACCCAAGCGCAATCGTCTGTTCATCACGGCGACAACGTCGGTCTATGCCGTGCTGCTGCCGACGACGGGGGCGAAGATGTTTTGAGCGTCTTGGCCTTCTTTGCCCGTCGTGTTTCGACAGGCTAAGGTCCGGATGACCTGGATGCCCATGGTGCGTCCTTCGAGACGCCCGCTGTCGCGGGCTCCTCAGGATGAGGACATTTCTTACTGCCATCTCCGATCGACCTCATCCTGAGGAGCGTCCAATAGGACGCGTCTCGAAGGACGCACGGCGGTCATGCGGTGCGGTCTTCCTCTTTCGACCGGCTCGGGGTAAGGGCGCGGGATCTCCAAGAGGCCCGCCGACTCAATTTCGTCGAGACCTGTTGAACGATCGCCGCTCAACACCGAACGCAGGAAAGGCAATCCATTCAGCATCGCTACAGTCCGACGGCACCCGTGCGGCCGGATTGTTGGCGTCCAGCTTCAGCCCCGTAATCCGCCCCCTGAAATTGCTCTCCACAAGCACCCGCCCATCGGCATGCTCCAGGCGCCAAGCGTCTTCATCGGCACCGAGAAAACACCGGCCCACGGGCGTCAGCAGCGGGCCGAGGCGGCAGCCTGGCGGCGGGGCCTTGAGGGACCAGCCGTCCCAGGGCGTGACGTCGTAGTGCTCGCAGACCGTCAGTGCCGGGAGCAGGGCGCCCCAGCTGTAGAAGCCGTCCGTGTCGGGCTGGTCGTGGATGGCGCCGGTCTCGGCGTTATAGTTCTCGCCGCAGTGGCGGTCCCGCCAACCCACCTCGAACAGGCGCCGGCTCGCCTCGGTCAGCGCCGTAGCCTCGGCGTTGCGCCCTGCGCGGCGCAGGCCTTGGTAGACCCAAAAGTTGAGCGGCGCCCAGATGCGGCCGCGCCAGTAGACGTTGTCGGCGTAAGCCGCGTCGTCGCGCGTGACCGAGGGCAGGCCGAGGGGGCCGCCGAACTTGTCCGGGTTCAGAAGGTAACGATCGATCAAACTCTCGACTTGTTCGGGCGTGCCGATCCC
>JAKSDN010000807.1 GCA_022360075.1 Kiloniellales bacterium
CGCCTGGCGAGCCTCGGCGAGCCGGTCGCGACCGGTACGCCCTATTTCGTGGCCCGCCAGGTGCCCTGCGAGATGTGCGAGGACATACCCTGCGTCGCCGCCTGCCCGACCGGCGCCTTGGACCCGGCCCTCACCGATATCGACGAAGCGCGCATGGGCCTGGCCGTCCTGGTCGGGCACGAGACCTGCCTCAACTACCTCGGCCTGCGCTGCGACGTCTGCCACCGCGTCTGCCCGCTGATCGACCAGGCGATCACGCTGGAGCGCCAGCACAACGAACGCACCGGCGCGCACGCGCGCTTCATCCCGATCGTGCACAGCGAGCACTGCACGGGCTGCGGCAAGTGCGAAAGGTCCTGCGTGCTCGAGGAAGCCGCGATCAAGGTGCTGCCGCGCGAGATTGCGACCGGCGAGCTCGGCCAGCACTACCGCCTCGGCTGGGAAGAGAAAGCCGCCAAGGGCGAGGCCCTGGTGCCCGGCATCGTCGACCTGCCCGACCGCCTGCCGGAGGTCCAGCCATGAGCCCGGCGATGCCGCTGACGCCAGGCGCGGCCGCGGTCGCGGCCAGGGGCTGGTTGAGCGCTCACAAGTGGCTGATCCTACGCCGCCTGTCGCAGCTCTTCTTCCTGCTGCTGTTCCTGGCCGGCCCCTGGATGGGGATCTGGCTGGTCGAGGGCACGCTCGCCTCCAGCCTGACCCTCGAGTTCCTGCCGCTCACCGACCCTTATGTGCTGCTGCAGTCCCTGGCCGCCGGGCATTGGCCGGTGATGACCGCCGTGCTCGGCGCGCTCATCGTCCTGGCCGCCTACGCCGTCGTCGGCGGGCGGGTCTATTGCTCCTGGGTCTGTCCGATCAACCCGGTGACCGACGCCGCCCATTGGCTGCACGCGCGCCTCGGCCTGCCGAAAGGCTGGCAGCCGCGCCCGCACACCCGATTGTGGATTCTTGCAGCGACCCTGGTCGTCTCGGCGGTCACGGGCACGATCGCCTGGGAAGCCGTCAACCCGATCACGCTGCTGCACCGCGGCCTGCTCTACGGCCTCGGCTTTGCCTGGGCGGTCGTCCTCGCGATCTTTCTGTTCGATCTTTTCGTCAGCCGGCGCGGCTGGTGCGGCCACCTTTGCCCGGTCGGCGCCTTCTACGGTCTTGTCGGCAAAGCAAGCCTGCTGCGCGTGAGCGCCGTCGAGCGCGCCGCCTGCAACGACTGCATGGACTGCTTCGCCATCTGCCCGGAACCGCAGGTCATCACACCGGCCTTGCGCGCCAGCGGCGCCGAGCAGACGCCAATCATCCTGTCACCCGACTGCACGAACTGCGGTCGCTGCATCGATGTCTGCTCCGAGCAGGTCTATCGCTTCACCCACCGCTTCGACAAGGAAGTCGCGCCGGTCCGTACCGAGGCGCCGGCGCGGCTTGAGAAGGCGGCTTGATTTGCCGAGGGAGAGAACCGTGTCCAGCCTAAGAACCCGTCTCGCCGTCCTGGTCTCCGTCATGAGCCTCGGGCTTGCGGCGACAGCCTTGGCCCAGGATCAAGCCCTGCAATCCCTGCGCGGCGACGCGCCGGTTACCGAAGCGCCGCCGGCCCCCGACGTGAAGAAGCAGAACACCGATCCAGCCCGCTTCGGCCGCGCCTATCGGCAGCAGCCGCCGCTGATCCCGCACCGCATCGACCACTACCAGATCGATCTCAGGGTCAACAAATGCCTGCAATGCCACGACTGGCCGCACAACGTGCAGGAGAACGCACCCAAGATCAGCGAGACGCACTACACGAACCGCGAGGGGGTCGCGCTCGATCACGTCGCGCGGAACCGCTGGTTCTGCAC
>JAKSDN010000052.1 GCA_022360075.1 Kiloniellales bacterium
GATGAGCACGTTACCGTCCCGCACGGTGAGTTGGACCGCCTCGTCCAACTGCTGATTCAACGCGTCCAGGATTGGGCTGGCCGCCTTGACCAGCGAGCTGCCGGCGAGTGCGGCGGCGGCAAGGCGGATCACGGCGGTACCCAGTTTGTAACGTCCGCTTGCGGCCTCCTGGCGCACGAAGCCTTCCTGCTCGAGTGTCTGCAAAAGGCGGCGCACCGTGCTGGCCGCGAGGTCCAGCTCGCGGGCGATCTCCGCGATGCTCAGGGTGGCCCGCTCGGCGCCGAAGCACTTGAGCACGCGCAGCAGCCGTTCTGCCGAGCGCATCGGCTGACCGCTCGCAACCTTGGCCATGGGGACAGCTCCGAAATTGCTCTTCGAGCTGCCATTATATGGTCGGGGCTTGTCCTAACGAAATGCCGCTGTTTTGGCCCATACGGCGTTGGATCCGAGCCACAACCACCGGGTCCGTCATTGCGAGCGAAGCGAAGTAATCCAGCCGGCTGCCGCCTGAGCGGCGGTCCTGGATTGCCGCGCCGGCTGACGCCGGCTCGCAATGACATCGCGCGCGTTAGGCTCCCGAACCGACTTGACGGTCAGAGACTGGGCTCGAGCCTCAGGTAGTCGTAACGGTCGCCCGAGCCGACCGGGATCTCGGTCATGCCATCGCGGGTCAGCACGGTGAGCGGTACCGTGACGCCGGCATCGCCCAGAGCCCAGAGCTTGCGGTAGAAGTCGGCGAGACCCGAGACCTTGCGCCCGTCGACCGCCACGATCACGTCGTCGGCCTGCAGACCCGCGGCGGCGGCCGGCCCTTCGGGCGCGACCCGGTTGACGAACAGATGACCGCGGTGCTCCTCGGCATAGACGCCGAGCCAGGGGCGGGCGCTGGAGGCACGGCCCTTGTCTTTCAGCTCGTCGAGGATCGGCGTCAGGGCCTCGATCGGGACGAACATGTTGCCCGGGAGCGGCCGGTTCTCGATGGCCGCGTCGCCGACGTAAAGCGAACCGATACCGAGCAGCCGCCCGTCGGGACCGATCAGCGCGGCGCCGCCGAAACCTGGGTGCGGCGGCGCGGTGAAGATCGCGTTGGGCATCAGATATTCCCAGTAGCCCGCGAAGTCGCGCCGGGACATGACGTAGGCGGGCGTCGGCTTGTCGCGGATCTCGTGGCTGGCCACGAGCACCTGGCTCTCGGGCCGGAGATCGTCCGACTCGCCGAGCTCGATCGGGGCGAGGCCGAGCGGCGCCAGCGGCCGCAGCAGGCCGAATCCGCTGTCGTAGTCGTAGGCCACGACCTCGGCCGGCACCCGCCGGTCATCGCGCAGGACGATCTCCGCGCTCGAGGATTCCATGATCAGGTATCCGATGGTCAGCACCAGGCCGTCGGCGTCGATCACCACGCCGGAGCCCTCGCGCTCGGTGCCGAGCACCTCGGCCGTGCGGGCGTCCGGCGGGATCTCCGCGCGCACGCCGACGATCGCGTCCAGCGGGTTCGCCGCCGCGGGGCTCGTGAAGGGGCCGGCAAGGATGAGGGAGAGCAGGGCTGCCAGCGCGATCTGCAGGGCGTCCCTCGCGGCCGGGCCGGAACGTGCGTTCATATCGGCCTCCGTCAGTCTGCTCGTAGCCGTCAGGCTAGCACGACCGTAGCCGGGGCGATAGCGCGCCACATAAGCGGGGGAAAGCCGGTCAGTCCTCGACCAGCGCGCCGTCGCGGCGATGGGGCAGCGGCTCGGTTCCGGCGATCTTGGCGATCACCATGCCGGGCGTGACGAACTTGTGCGAGCGTCGCGAGATCACCAGGCCGTCGTTTGCACTGCGGATCTCGCGCCGTGCCGTCGTCGGGTCCTCGGCCGCCGGGTCGATCAGATCGGCGACCACCTCGCCCTTGCGCACCTGGGCGCCCAGCGGCACGCGATAGCTCAGCACGCCTTGGGACGGCGTGCGCAGCGTGTCGCAGGCATCGAGCCGGGTCGCCTCGCACAGGGACTCCGGCAACGGGCCGGGGTCGCCGGCGATCAGGCCGCGGCGCTGAAGGAAGCGGAACAGGGCTTCGGCATCGGCCTCGGCCAGCGCATCCGAGACCTCGGCGCGGCCGCGGTACTCGATCGTCCCGGCCAGGCAGGCCGGCGGGATCGGCTTGTCGGGAAAGCGCTCGGCGAGGCGCGTCCAGGCGGTCGAGAAGGACTCGTCGAACGGACCGCCGCCGGAGTCCGCGGCCAGCAGAACGGATCGGCAGCCGACCTCGGCGGCCAGGTCGGCGGCTTCGGGCCAGTGCGCCGGAATCAGGAAGAGGTGCATCAGCGCCTCGTCGTCGCAGTGCAGGTCGAGCACGAAGTCCGCGTCGACGGCCTCGCGCATCAACAGCAGGCGCCAGGCCGCGAGCGCCGAAGCGGCCTGCTGCTCGTCGAGCGCGGCGATCATGGCGGCACGGATCGTGACCACGTTGGCCGCCGCGTCCTCGCCGAGCGCGCCCTCCAGCCGCTCCGCGACCAGGCCCGCCAGGTCGGGCCAGCCGCGGTTGAAGTTGCCGCCGCCGGCCAGCTCGTAGCGGCCGAGGTGGGCGCTGTTGACCCACTGATCCAGGCCGATCGGGTTGGCATAGGGCACGAGGACGATCCGGCCCCGGATCTCGCCGGCGGCCGCGGCCGCGTCGAGCCGGCGCAGCAGATGATGCTGCACCAGCATTCCCGGGATCTCGTCGGCGTGCAGCGCGGCCTGGAGATAGGCCTTGGGCCGCGCGTCGGCCGGGCCATAGCTGTGGACAAGCAGGTGGCGCTGCGTGCCGGGTGCGGGGGCGGGAAGCGGAACTTTTCGCGTCTGGCGAAGCATCGTGCGAGCCTTATCAAGCTTTTACCGGGAGCGCGCAAGCCCAGCCCGCCGCCCTCCGGCCGGTCGCTTGGCGAAAGCGGCTGAGCGACTCCGCCGGCTGGTCTATATAGAAGGCATGACTGCCGAACACGCCCAACCGCTCGACCCCGCCGGCGAAGCGGCGGCGCTGCCGCCCTACGTCGCCGCCTTGAACGAAGCGCAGCGCGCCGCCGTGCTCGCCACCGAGGGGCCGGTGCTGGTGCTCGCCGGCGCCGGCACCGGCAAGACGCGCGTGCTGACCACGCGCCTGGCGCACATCCTGCGCTCCGGCCGGGCCCATCCGGGCCAGGTCCTGGCCGTCACC
Organism: Kiloniellales bacterium; assembly: GCA_022360075.1. The sequence continues at coordinate 3,173 of JAKSDN010000052.1, forward strand.
TTCACCAACAAGGCGGCGCGCGAGATGAAGGACCGCGTCGCCCGCCTGCTCGACCGTCCGGTCGAGGGCTGGTGGCTCGGCACTTTCCACGCCCTGGCCGCGCGCATGCTGCGGCGCCACGCCGAGCGGGTCGGGCTGAAGCCGAACTTCAGCATCATCGACACCAACGATCAGTTGCGGCTGATCAAGCAGCTCGTCGCCGCCGAGTCGATCGACGACAAGAAGTGGCCGGCGCGCGTCCTGCTGGCCGCGATCAGCCGCCTGAAGGACCGCGGGCTCGGCCCGGACAAGGTGACGGCCAGCGAGGCCGACGATCTTGCCGGCGGCCGTCTGATCGCACTCTACGGCGCCTACCAGGAGCGCCTGCGGCTGCTCAACGCCTGCGACTTCGGCGACCTGCTGTTGCACGTGCTGACGGTCTTCCAGAGCCATCCCGAGGTGCTGGAGGACTATCACCGCCAGCTCCGCTATCTGCTGGTCGACGAGTACCAGGACAGCAACGTCTCGCAGTACCTCTGGCTGCGCCTGCTGGCGCAGGGGCACCGCAACATCTGCTGCGTCGGTGA
>JAKSDN010001117.1 GCA_022360075.1 Kiloniellales bacterium
GGCCCGACCCGGCCGACCCGCGCCTGACCGAGCGGGTCCCGGGCTTCGACGAGCACGGAGAGGCCATCGAGACCGCCGTGGTGGTGGAGCGGCCGCTGACCCTGTTCCTGAACAAGCAGGAGATCGTCACCATGATGACGATCGGCGACTACCCCGACCTGCTGGCGCTCGGCCACCTGCTCAACCAGAACATGCTGCGGCCCGACGACGTGGTCGAGGGCATCGACTACGACGAGGAGCTCGAGACCGTGGTCGTGCGTACCGCCCGCGAGACCGACTACGAGGAGAAGCTGAAGAAGAAGGTGCGCACCTCGGGCTGCGCCCAGGGCACGGTCTTCGGCGACCTCATGGAGACCTTCGAGCAGGTCGCGCTGCCGGCCGACGCGGTGCTCAAGACCTCCTGGCTCTACAGCCTGACCCGCAAGATCAATGCCGCGCCCAGCCTCTATCTCGGGGCCGGCGCGATCCACGGCTGCGTGCTCTGCGAGGCCGACCGGCCGCTGGTCTACATGGAGGACGTGGGCCGGCACAACGCGGTCGACAAGATCGCCGGCTACATGTTTCTCGAGGGCCTCTCGCCCGCGGACAAGATCTTCTACACGACCGGCCGCCTGACCTCGGAGATGGTGATCAAGACCGTGCAGATGGGCATCCCCATCCTGATCAGCCGCTCCGGCTTCACCGCCTGGGGCGTCGAGCTGGCGCAGCAGGCCGGATTGACGCTGATCGGCCGGGCCAAGGGCAAGCGCTTCATCGCGCTCGCCGGCGAGCAGCGGATCCAGTTCGACGCCGATGCGGGCACGGTCGAGGCGGAGGATGCCCGCCACGAGCGCAAGGGCGGGCGGGGGGACTAGGGTGGCCGTGATTTCGAGCAATCCTCATGCTTCGACAGGCTCAGCATGAGGGGCAACGCCGTCTTGCTGAGCGTCAGTCTCCTCATCCTGAGCCTGTCGAAGGGTGAGGATCGCTCGGCCTCGCCGCCAAGCACCCATGCCCGCTGAGGTCGCCGGCGTCCTCCTGGCCGGCGGGCTGTCGCGCCGCATGGGCGGCGGCGACAAGTGCCTGCGGCCGCTGGGCGGCAAGCCGATCCTCGGCCACATCATCGAGCGCGTGCGCCCGCAGGTCCGGTCCTTGGTGCTGAACGCCAACGGCGACCCGGCGCGCTTCGCCGCGTTCGGCCTGCCGGTCGCCGCCGACGTGGTCGAGGGTCATGCCGGCCCGCTAGCCGGGGTTCTGACCGGTCTCGATTGGGCGGCGGAACACGCCCCTGACTGTCACTGGGTCGCCAGCTTCGCCAGCGATGCGCCTTTCCTGCCGGGAGATCTCGTCGAACGGCTGCTCGCGGCCGTCGAAGCCGAGGGCGCGGACTTGGCCTGCGCCGCCTCGAACGGGCGGTCGCACCCGGTCTTCGGCCTCTGGCCCGTGCGCCTCAAGGACTCGCTGCGCCGCGCCATGGTCGAGGAGGAGATCCGCAAGGTCGACGTCTGGACCGCGCGCTACCAGCTCGCCACGGTCGCGTTCGCCGATGTGGAGACGGAGCGGGGGCCCCTCGATCCCTTCTTCAATACGAACCGCCCCGAAGATCTGGCGGAGGCCGAGCGTTATCTCGGATCGTAGGATCTGCGATCCGAACCCTGATCCTCGGTTTAAGGCATTGCCCTACGCTTTGTATCCGGCAGCCGGAAAGACGTTTTGGATCAGGCTGGTTCAAAAGCTCCTTGGTCAAGGTCGTCATTGCGAGCGGAGCAACGCAATCCAGAATGGTGCCGCCTCTCCGGCTGACGCCGGCTCGCAATGACGCTCGGGTAATCGGTCCGTTCGACTCAGCCCGGTACCGCTGCCCGATTGCGCAGGTGACGGACTGAGGGATCATCATCAGGTCCTCTTCAAGGCCCCGACGTGGCGACCTCGAGTGGCCCGCCCGCAATCTCCCGGATCAGCTTGTTGATCAGGGCGTCGGCGAAGCTGGTTTCCTCGTCGGCGATCATGACGAAGGCGCCGGGGCCGCCGATCACGTCGTTGGCGTAGTGCTGGTCGAGCGGCTCGCCGCGCGGGCCCGGGTAGCCGCCGCCGGCCGACTTCACGACCAGGGCGTTGATCACGATGCCGGCGGCGACCGCGTCGTCGCGGGCGGCCTGCACCGGCCGGCCGCCGATCTGTGGGCCGTCGCCGGAGACGTCGATCACCCGGCGCGGCGCCTCGATCCCGTTGCTGAAGATCTTGGCCGCGGCGTAGTCGATGGCGCCGCTGATCGAGTTGTAGCCGCGGGCCAGACGCGGGGCGGCCATGAGCGCTTCGGCGAAGCGCTCGGCCGAGGCCCGGTCGCGGATCACCGTCCAGTCGACCACGGTGTGCTGGGAGTCGGCGCCACCCCACTCGATCAGACAGAGCGCAATGGCGCTCGCGCCGCCGGCGGTCATGACGTCGAGCACGCGCGGATCGGTGATCGCCTGGGCGTATCCGGCGCGCTGCAGGCGGAGCTCCTCCTCGTCGATCGAGCCCGAGCCGTCGGCGGCGAGAACCAGCTCCAGATGGACCGGCTCGGCGGCCTGAGCCGGCAGCGCGGCCCAGATGAGCAGAATGGCGACACAAGTCACCAGGCGCCGCCGGTGCCCGGATTCCGGGGAGATGAGGTTCATGCCGTAAGCCTTGGCCGCGCTTCGAGTGATGGCAAGCGCTTCCTCGCGCCGTCGCGGACTCTTCACATTGCTCTGTGGTATACCAATGTTATGGAGCGCGTTCCCGGCGATGCGATCGGTGCGCGTGGGGATTGGATCGGTGGATACGCTGACCAAGAACGTCGAAGCCGAGGGCTCGGTCAGCCTGCCGCTGGGCGTGGTGCTGGAGCGGCGGGCGCTCGACAACCCTTGGCACAGCCATGCCTGGCGCCCGGTCGCCGTGATACCGGGGGCCGCACCTCTAGATCCCGGTGGAAGCTGGAGCCTGCTGCGCTCGGGCGACGGCTGGGACCGGTTCCATGCCGGCACCCTGAAGCTCGAGCTGTTCCCCCGCGAGACCGAGGGCTACCGCACCAACCTGTCCCAGGAACCGCCCCGGCTCTTCGTCGTCCTGCGCAGCCAGGACGAGGCCGACAGCCCGCACGATTTCGTGCCCTTCCTGGTCACGGCCTGCCCCTACGAGGCGCAGGACTATTTGGACAGCGGCGACGATATCGTCGAGCCCGTCGCCATGCCGGATGCGGTGATCGCCTTCGTCCAGGACTATGTCGACCGCCATCACGTCGACGAACCCTTCCACAAGCGCAAGCGCAAGCGCTGGAGCGAGCAGGGCGGCGGCATCGGGCGGCGCTCCTCGCGTCCGCAAGATCTGCCCGAGCCGAGCGATGACTGAGTCCGAAGACGGCTTCCTCGGCCGCTGGGCCCGGCGCAAGGCCGAGACCCGGGCCGAGGTCGCCGAGCGGGACAAGCCCGAACCGGCGCCGGACCCCGAGGCAGAACGCGAGGCTGCGGCCTTGGCCAAGGCCCGCGAGGCCGAAGTCGTCGCACGGCTGCCCGACATCGACACCATGGACGAAAGCTCTGATTTCTCGGTGTTCATGCAGGAGGGCGTGCCCGATGTCTTGCGGCGCAAGGCTCTGCGCAAGCTCTGGCGGCTGAACCCGGTGTTCGCCAACCTCGACGGGCTGAACGACTACGACGAGGACTTCACCGATGCCGCGACGGTGGTCGCGAACCTGAAGACCCTGTTCCAGGTCGGCAAGGGCATGCCCGACCCGAAGCTGGAGGAGAAGCCGGAAGGCGATGAGGAGGCCGTGCCGGAGGCTGAGGAAGTGGCGACTGGAGAAGAGCCGGATTCGGAGGACAGCGGTGTCGCCGAAGCGGAAGGCTCGGCCGAACCCGAAGCGGCGACGCCGACGGCCTTACCAGAGTCCTCCGAGACCGCCGTGAGGGCCGATCTCGCGGACGCGGCTGAGCCGGTCACGCCCCGGTCGGGCCGTTCGGCGCGCGCGCGGCGTTGGGGCGGCTTTGATGCGGGCCCTTCAGAGAGCTGAGGCGAGCCGAGTACCGTACGACGGCCGCCAAGCGCTTCGCGCGGTTCGTTACCGAACCCTTCGAGACGCCCGCTGACGCGGGCTCCTCAGGATGAGGAAGATCCTTAATGCCACCAAGGCTCTACCTCATGCTGAGGAGCGCTCGGCAGAGCGCGTCTCGAAGCACGCAGGGCCGTGTTGCAGCGCCTAGGTCGCCTCCGGCCCGAAGAACGCGAGCGTCCTCACTTCGATGCTCTCGCGCGGCTCGGCGTCGTCGGGGCTGTTGGGATCGTCGAAGGCGGTGTGGGGGGCGAAGCGGGCGCGGCCGTCCTCGGCGGAATCGTAGCTCTTGATGAGCACCGCCTCGTCGCTCTCCATCTCCGGGAAGTAGAACCAGCGGTGGCCCGCGCTGTGGGTCACCTCGTAGATCTCGCCGGTGCGGTCCGGGTAAATCAGGTCCGTGGCGACGAGGTCTTTCGGCGGGATACTCTGGGCGTCGGCTATGGCTAGGGGCGCCGTACGCACGGGGCCGCGGATCGGCCGCCAGACGTTGATCACGGCGAAGCGTCCGGCCAACAGGCGCTCCGCCTCGTCGGCCGCGAAGAGGTCGCGCACCCGCTGCGGCCCGGAGCCGGCCGTATAGTCGTTGTGCACCAGGCGGACCGGCGCGCGCCGGCCTTCGGCTTCCTTGCCCGGACCGACGTCGATCCGACGGGTGTGATCGAAAATGTGCACCCGTGACGCGCCGGTCGCCTTCTTCACCAGGGCCTCGATCTCCGGGTAGTAAACGGCCTCGACTTCGGCCTCGTCGTAGAAATCGGCGACCGCCGTGTCGCTTTGGACGAGGGCGAAGCCCTCGCGATCGAGCGTGGCCTCGGGCGCGGCCGTCCGACCGTTTTCGATACGGACGTCGACGGGCTCGTGTTGGCCCAGCCGCTCGGTCTCGCCGGTGCCCGGGGCGTAGACGAAGGTCACCGGCTTTTCGTCCGTTTCGACCAGGTAGGTCAGCGCCGCGTCGACGTTGCCCTGGCCGCCTTGCTCGACCGACCGGATGCGGTGGCCGGTTTGGGGCATGTTTTGAATCAGCTCTTGCATGATTTCGGCTCCTGTCGTCCTATCTTGACTGGAACTTGATATTCGATCCGCCGGGAGGCCGGCCTGTTTCCGGCAATTGGTCGTCTGATCCGCGAAGGTCCAACGAATTGGCCACAAGATAGCTTGAACAAAATTCAGGTTTAGGGAAAGCAGTCGCAATGCCTGCCATGAGCTCTTGGTTGCCGCCGTTCCCGGCTTTGCGCGCCTTTCACGCGGCCGCGCGCCACAGCCGCTTCAGGGATGCCGCCAAGGAGCTGGGGGTCACGGAATCGGCGATCAGCCATCAGGTGCGCCGGCTCGAGGACTTCCTGCACCTCCAGCTTTTCGAGCGCAACGGGCCGCAGGTGCGCCTGAGCGCGGCCGGGCGGCGCTATTTCGATGAGATCGATCCCGCGCTGCTCAGCATCGGCGAGGCGACGCGGCGGGCGATGGGGCCGGCGGAGCGCTCGCGGGTCGCCTTGACCCTACCGCCCTCGCTGGCGGTGCTCTGGATGATTCCGAACCTCGGGGCCTTCGAGCAGGCCCACCCCGACATCGACCTGCAGCTCGTCACGACCACCCGGCTCTGCGATCTGCGGCGCGAGCAGATCGACCTCGCGGTGCGCTATGGCCGCGGCCGCTGGAGCGACGTCGAGGCCGAGTTCCTGCTCGCCGAAACCACGATGCCGGTCTGTCGGCCGGACTTCCTCGAAGCCGATGCGATCCGGGACCCGCAGGCGGTGCTTTCGTCCAACCGGTTGATCATAAACGGCTTTCATCCGGACGAGTGGTCCGAGTGGGCGCGGGCGCGGGGGATCGATCTGCCGGGCTCGGCAAGCGCGCTGCGGCTGGAGTCGCTGGAGCAGGTGCTCGAAGCCGCCGAGCATGGCCTCGGCCTGGCCATCGGCCGCCGGCCCCAGGTCGACGAGCGCCTGCGCACGGGCGCGCTGGTCGCGCCTTTCGGCATGCCGGACCCCTCGGAAACCGGCTACTACCTTTGCCTGGCCCTGGCCGCGACGCCGACCGCGGCGGCCCGACGGGTGGCCCGTTGGCTGCGCCGACTCGCCAAGGACGCAGCGGCCAATCCGGGAATTCGCGCGGCGAATCCGGCAAACTGCCGACCCGAAATGCGCGAATGAGAGTTATTCGCAAGTATTTTGTATGTCGTCATGGGATTTATTTCGTCCTGAGCGCCGATTTCCACTTCGTGGAACCAGGTTCAGTTGACAGCGCTCAACAAGTTGTCTGTAATAGTTCCGGACAAGCGAATAAATCCCCTGAAATTTAAGGGATATTTGTAGTCCGGCGGGATCTGCAGAAGGGCCGAACAAGGCCCTCGCAATGGGCGTGAGACCCATCGCAGGAGGTGAGGAGAGCGTGCCTTTGGCAGGGACGGCAACGCCGTTTGACATCGCCGAAGAAGATCAACTCCGCGCGAACTGGTATTCGCTGCTGGGACGCCTGCTCTCGGCTGCGCCCGACGATCAACTGCTCCAAGTCGTGGCCGGTCTGCGCGGCGATCAGAGCGATTTCGGCAAGGCGCTGCATTCCCTGGCCGCGGCGGCCCGGGCGACGGCGCCCGATGCGGTCGAACAGGAGTTCTTCGATCTCTTCATCGGTGTGGGCGCCTCCGAGCTTTCGCCCTATGCCTCCTACTACCTGACCGGATTCCTGCACGAAAAGCCCTTGGCCCGGCTGCGCGGCGACATGGCGCAACTCGGCATCGCGCGCGCCGAGGGCGTGCCGGAGTCCGAAGATCACATCGCCGCGCTCTGCGACATGATGTCCGGCATGATCACCGGCACCTTCGGCGAGCCCGTGGCGCTCGCCGATCAGCATGCCTTCTTCAGCCAACACATCGGCAGTTGGGCGCCCCGCTTCTTCGAGGATCTGGAGGCAGCCCAGCGCGCCGCGTTCTACATGCCTGTCGGCACCATCGGCCGCCTGTTCATCGCGGTCGAGGCGCAGGCCTTCGAGATGGCCGCCTAGGGCCAAAGACCAAAGCGGGGCACGGGTGACCCCGGCTAGGCGAGGCTTCATCCGAAACGAGGTTCACCAAGAAAGGAAGGTGGGCACCATGAAGAAGCAGGAGAAGCAGAAAGAGACGTCCTTGGGTCGTCGTGACTTCTTCCGCAAGGCAGGACTTGGGGCCGGTGCGGCCGGGGTCGCTGCGGTCGGTCTTGCCGCCGGCAAGGCCGCTGCGGCCGAGCCCGCTGTGACCGGCGCCGGTGCCGCGGGCTACCGCGAAACCGCCCATGTGAAGAAGTACTACGAACTGTCCAGGTTCTAGAGCCGCAAGGCTCCGGACCGACGATCTGAATTAGGAGAGGTCAATGCTTACAAAGAAGACGAATGGGGTGGCGAATGGCCCCCGTTTGTCCAAGGCGTTGGCGGGCGTCGTCGGCAGTGCGATCGATCGTCGAACCTTCTTGAGGCGCTCCGGCTTGGCCGTGGGCGGCGCTGCGGCTCTGTCCGCGATGTCGTCCGGTATGGTCAGGCAGGCCGAAGCGGCCGCGGGAGGCAGCGGCGACATACAGTTGGTGAAATCCGTCTGTACGCATTGCTCGGTCGGCTGCACGGTCATCGCGGAGGTGCAAGACGGCGTCTGGGTCGGGCAGGAGCCCGGCTGGGACAGCCCCTTCAACCTTGGCGCCCATTGCGCCAAGGGGGCATCGGTCCGCGAGCACGCCCATGGCGAACGGCGCCTGAAGCACCCGACCAAGATGGTCGACGGCAAGTGGCAGAAGGTCTCGTGGGAAGACGCGATCAACGAGATCGGCGACAAGATGCTCGAGATCCGCGAGCAGTCCGGTCCCGATTCGGTCTACTGGCTCGGCTCGGCCAAGCACAGTAACGAGCAGGCCTATCTGTTCCGCAAGTTCTACGCCTTCTGGGGCTCGAACAACGGCGATCACCAGGCGCGGATTTGTCACTCCACCACGGTCGCGGGTGTTGCGAACACCTGGGGCTATGGCGCGATGACCAACTCCTACAACGACATCCACAACTCCCGCGCCATCTTCGAGATCGGCGGCAACCCCGCCGAGGCTCACCCGGTTGCCCTGCAGCACATGCTCAAGGCGAAGGAGCAGAACAACGCGCCCTTCATCGTGTGCGACCCGCGTTTCACGCGCACGGCCGCCCATGCCGACGAGTACGTGCGGTTCCGTCCGGGCACCGACGTGGCGCTGGTCTGGGGCATTCTCTGGCACATCTTCGAGAACGGATGGGAAGACAAGGAATTCATCCGTCAGCGCGTCTGGGGCATGGACTTCATCAAGGAAGAAGTCGCCAA
>JAKSDN010000579.1 GCA_022360075.1 Kiloniellales bacterium
ATACTGAATTCCATGATCTCCTGGGAACAAATCCCTCGTGTCGAAATCAACTTCTGAGAGTCCGGTTGCATTGATCGTCGGCGGCGGTCGGGGAATCGGACTGGCCGTCGGAAGCGCTCTGAGAGATCGGGCCTGGCGCGTGGTTTTGGCGGACAGGGACCCACTGGAACCCGATCTCAACGACCGGTTCGACTGTCGGCAGGTGGACATCTCCGACAGCCCAGCGGTCGATCGCCTTGCCGCCGGGCTGCTCGAGGACTATGGCCGCGTCGACGGCCTGGTCAACGCGGCGGGATACAACCGACATGAAGCCGTCTCCGAAATACGGGATGAAACCTGGATCGATCTGTTCGATGTGCATCTGGGCGGCGTGTTACGGGTTTGTCGCGCTCTTTATCCGGCTCTCACGGTCGGGCCGGGGGCGGTCGTCAACTTCTCCTCGATCGGGGCACGGCTCGGACGGCCACGGCGGGCTGCCTATGCCGCCGCGAAGGGCGGCGTCGAGGCCCTCACGCGCACCCTCGCGATCGAATGGGCACAAGACGGCATACGGGTGAACACGGTGGTCCCGGGAATCATCGACACGCGGATGGTGCAGGACAACATCGCGAAGGGCCTCGTGGACGCCGATAGCCTGCTGCGGAGCATCCCTATGCGCCGCTTCGGTGAGGCTGCGGAGGTCGCCGAAGCGGTGACGTTCCTGCTTTGCGATCAAGCAAGCTACATCACCGGCCAAACACTGGTGGTCGATGGCGGCGCGCTCGCCAATGGCGCCTGGTAGCGGAACGGACGGCGTCCGTTGTCCGCGCCCACAAGGAACTGGGAGACCAATGGGAAAGCTCAGGATACTTGTCGATCAGGATAAATGTGTAGGCGCGGGACAATGCGTCTTCACGGCCCCCGATATTTTCGAACAGGGCGAAGACGACGGGATCGTCGTCTTGCTCACCGATGAGCCGGACGAATCACGATACGACGCGGTGAAGCAAGCTGAGCGCCTCTGCCCTGCTAAGGCCATCAAGACCCAGAGGTCATAAGGCCACCTCCTTGCTGGGGAGCTGTCATCGGCACATCGGTGACGGGCCTGTCGGCCGGGTCCCAGTCCCGGCAGGCGTCCGGGAAACCGTCGGCGATAAGGGGAAGAGGCCTCCCGTCACCACCCGAACGGCCGGCGCACCGCGGCGTGCCGCCCGGTGCCTATCGTGAGGAGGCCTTGCCATGTCCACCCGTCACCAGCGACCGCGCTACAAGCTACCCTATGCGGTTCGAGCGCCGGACGAACGCCGACGAACCGGGCATCGCGCAAGCCACTTTCTGGACAGGCTAACAAGGCGCTAGAGTTCAGTGCATCGGTGTGATTGATCGTCGGCGCGACACGGATATTATCCCGAAAAGTCCCAAGTCCGGTGGCTCTATGGTCACAATCGGTCAACCTGATCTGGTAGAAGGCCTGTTCATCTGGAACATGGCACATGTGTTGCGTTCGGCCCGATCTGTGATCGAAATGGACCGAGGGTCGGCCGCCGCCGAATCGCCGCAGACGCAAGGAGCAAAAGCACCGTGAAACGGGATCTCTCCAGATCCATCAAACGCACTTTGGAAGTCCTCGAGTATTTCGACGCCGACCGTCCTACGGTCACGGTTAACGAGATTTCACGCGCCCTCGGCTATCCGCAATCCAGCACATCGATCCTGCTCAAGAGCCTCGCCGAGCTGGGTTATCTGCTCTACGACAAGGCCAGCCGTACCTATCGGCCCAGCGCCCGGGTGGCGTTGCTCGGCCGCGGCGTGCAGTCTTATCTTTTCGGTGACGGCAGCGTCATGGCGGCCCTTGAGGAGGTGAACCGGCGCACCGGCGAGATGGTGACCCTGGCGGCGCCGGCGGGCGTCGTTTTGCAGTATATCCATGTGATTCCGGCCACCAATCCGGTGCGGCTGCACCTCAGTGCCGGCACCGTCCGCCCCATGATAGGCTCGGCAGTCGGGCACCTCTTTCTCTCGGCACGACCGGACGATCAAATCGACGAAGAGATCGAGCGGCTCGCTTCGGCGCAGGGCAAAGCGGCAATCGGGCGCGACGAGCTCATGAAGGAGATTCGCAAGATCCGTCGCAAGGGATATGTAATCTCGACCAGCACCGTGACGCCTGGCGGCGGCGTGGTGGCGCTCTTGCTACCGGGATTGTTCAATGGCACGCCGTTGGCCGTTGGGATTGGCGGGGTCGCCAGTGTAATCACCTCGAACGAACAACACTTCGTGGCGATTTTACGCGAGGCCGTCACGCGGCACATCGAGCCGCTGCTCAGCCGTGCCGGCTGATTGTTATAGGACTGTGTTCTTCAATTCGCCCAAACCTTGAATCCGCGCGGTGACGGTCTGGCCCGCCCGAAGATAGTAGCGCTCCGGCTCGTCCCGGGCGAGCGCGACACCGGACGGCGTCCCCGTGATCAGGATGTCGCCGGGGTCTAGACCCATCGGCGACCAGTAGGACACCAGTTCGGCGACTGAGAAGATCATGTCGGCGGTGCTGGCGTCCTGACGCCGCTCACCGTCCACCTCGAGGGAGATTCGAAGCGCCTGCGGATCGACGACGGCATCGGCGGTGGTCAACCACGGACCCATCGGCGCGAAGGTCGGGAAGTTCTTAGCCAACATGATCCCGATCTGCGTTTCCATCTCGCGGCGCTGGATGCCACGGGCGGCCACGTCGTTGCAGATCGCGTATCCGGCAACGTGGCTCAGCGCCTCTTCGACGTCAACGTCGAGCGCCCGCGCCCCGATGATCACTGCCAGCTCGACCTCGTAATCCAGGTCGTCGATTCCGCTGGGCAGGCGAATCCCGTCGCGCGGGCCGACGAGGCTGGATGGAAACTTCGCGAAAGCGGAAGGAAAGGTGGGAACCGCCACCTCCTTGCCGCGGCTTTTCCAGATCTCCTGGCCCTCGCGCACATGGTCCATGTAATTGCGGCCGACCGCGATAATCTTGCCGGGCCGCGGCACGGGCGCTGCCAACCGCCAAGGCTCCAAATCGACAGGCGGTAGGTCGATGCCCGGCCGGCACGCGTCCAACTCTGCCAGCCTGGCGAGCCCTTCGGCACACAGCCAGTCGCTTCCGTTCGGGTTCAAGACCCTGGGATCAAGCCTTTCGCCTAGCGCCTCGGCGACCTCGGAAACCAAATACAGGCGCGTCTCGTCCTCTGCGAAGGCGAGCGCGCTGAAGCCGTCCTCGACGCGCCGGAGCGTTGCCAACCGCATGACCGGCCGGTCTCGACTAGAACAGCTCCAAGGGCACCCTTTCGCCTTGCGAGCTCCAGCCAATCATAAGCAGGGTGGCGTCTGACATCGCCTCCAGTGGCCCATGTTCCTCGCCGCACGGCAGCATGAAGTAGGACAGCGAATCGAAGGTCTCGCCGTCGAAGCGCAGATCTCCTTCGAGCAGGAAAACGGCCCGATGCCCGACGGGCGTCGCCGCCGGAAGCACTCTGCCCCTCTCCACGCTTGCCATCTTGATGTTCGGGCCGGTCTCGAAGAAATAGGCCAAGTCCTTGGATTGAACCCCTTTCAGCGAAGGATGCACATGCCAGGGAATGCCGGGGGTCCGCAGCACGACATAGCTGCTCAGCCGCGGCACCGGGTACTCGATACGCTCTCCCGTGATCTGCTCCAAAATCGCCTCATAGGCGTCGCGCTTGCGCCCGTTGGCGAAGGTATAGACGCCCTCGTCAAAAGTGCCCGTTTCCGCCAGGTTGCGTTGCGCGGCGACGACTTCGTCGGGATCTGGATAGGGTATGCCGGAGGGCCCTTCGAACTGAATGTCGGCGAAATGGAGCTGCTCGCCACTTTCGACCGGTTTGATCGGCCCGTAGTAGGCGCCTTCCGGGATGTAAAGACAGTCGCCGCGCTCATAGACCTCACTGCCGTACTTCATCTTTCCTGACAGGACGTAGCGGACCTGCTGAAAGGTGTGGCGATGGCGCGGCGAGTGATAGTAGGGCTCGGCGTAGAGGCTTCCGATCCGCGCACTAATTTGCCGCTGTTTGTCGAAGAAGCCCTTGTAGCGCTGGTTGTAACCGGGCCGAACGCCGATATCGACCCATGGCAAGCTCGCTTCACGAACTCCTGTTGCGCCTTGAATGCTCATGGATCACCTAGCCTCCCAAACGTGCGATGCGCGGATTTGCCTTACCGGAATATCATTATTATGATCTCTACGATCATAAAGTCAATTGCCCGGCAGGCCGGGGAGTTGCGTCCGGGGATCGAAGTTTGCGCAGTTCGGCCACGGCCCTAGGGCTCACGCTGATCATCGGTGGTGCCGGTGGCTTTCTCGTCGATGCGCTCGGGTTCACGGGCGGCTGGCTCGTCGGAGCGATAGCCGCGACCTTTGCCGCGTCCGCCCTCAAGGCACCTGTCATGCTGCCGAACCGCCTCCGCAGCATCACCATGGGCTTTGCCGGCATGACCATGGGGGCGGCGGCCAACTACGAGATGGCGCAACTGGCTGCGGCACTGCCTTGGAGCCTGACCGCGATGTTCGCGTTGCTGGCTTTCATGGCATGGCTCACCTTTGACCTGCATCGTCGGTTCTGGAAAGCCAGCCGCGCCACTGCCGTTTCCTGCGCGTGGCCCGGCAACGTTCTCTTGGCCTTTGCTGGTGCTGAGGCCCTGAAGGCGGACATGGATCGCGTGGCGGTCGTGCAGTTGGTCCGCGTGCTGACCTTGATGGGAATCCTGCCGCTTGCCGTCGGGACCTTTCAGCCCTCAGCCCCAGACCCGGCCGCGCCACTCACGCTGGACTTGGCGATCGCCACCATGGTGACCCTCGCGTGCACCGCTCTTGCTGTTCGGATCAATATCGTGGGAGGCGAGCTGTTTCTCACCGCCATCGCAATCGGCGGCCTGTCGGCGTTCCAATTGCTGCGGTTCGAGGTGCCAGGGGAGGGTCTTGCCGTCCTTCAGGTCTTGGTCGGCACCTACATCGGAATCGGATTGGCACGCTGCCGCCGGCAGGCATTCCTCGCGGCCCTGATTCCGGCCATCGCGAGCGCGATCCTCGCCGCCTTGATGACTTTGGCGGCTGCCTTCGCCCTCGCAGACGTGCTCGGCTATCCAGCCGCGGCCTTGGCGCTGGCGTTCGCCCCCGGCGGCGCGGAGGTGATGATTCTGTTGTCGGCCCTGTTCGACGTCGATCCAGCCTTTGTCGGCATCCACCACGCGGTGCGCCTGATCGGGCTCAGTTTCTGCTTTCCGTTGATCGTGCGTTTCTTCGCCGAGCCGCCTCACCACGCGACGGGCAGCCGGTAGAGCCCATAGATCTGCGAATCGTATTTGAACGGCAGATTTTCGATCGGCTCGACAACGCGCAGATTGGGGAAACGGCGAAACAGCGCTCCGAACACCACTTGCAGCTCGATCCGGGCGAGTTGCTGTCCGAGACAGCGGTGGATGCCGTAGCCGAAGGCGAGGTGATGACCGGCTTTTCGTGTGATGTCGAGCTCGTCCGGCTCCGGAAACGCTGCCGGATCGCGGTTTGCGGAGGCCGAGATCGCAAACACGCCGTCACCGTGGCGGATTTCCGAACCGGCGACTTCGACATCCTCGAGCGCCACGCGCCGCGGCGCGAACTGGACCGGCGACAAGAAGCGCAGTAGCTCTTCGACCGCCGAATCGACCAGCTTCGGATTTGCTTTCAGCTTCTCGAGCTGGTCGGGATGCTCGAGCAGGAGCAGCGTACCCAGCGCGATCATATTCGTTGTGGTGTCATGGCCGGCCCGGAGGATCATCGAGCAGATGTCGGCAAGCTCCTCTCGGCTCAGATGGCCCGGCAGGACCTGCTCCTGAATGACCCGACTCAGCATGTCGTCGACTAGGTTCTTCTCTTTCTCCGCGATCAGCCGACGGCAGTACTCGACGAGATCCTTGGCGCTGTTCGCCGCTTCCTCGGCCGATTGCGATAGTCCATGCCGCCCGGCCGCGCATCTTGCGATGTAGGTGTGGTCTTCGTAGGGAGAGCCGAAAAGATCGCACATCACCAGAGCCGGCAGCTCCACTGCCAACGATGCCACTAGATCCGCCGGTGGCCCTTCCTGCGCCATGGCGTCGAGCAGCGTGTCGGTCAAGGATTCGATCTTCGGCCTCAGCGCCAGCATCCGCTTGGTCGTGAACTCCTTGGTGAACATCCGGCGGTAGTGGCCGTGCCGCGGGTTATCCATGCCGACGAAGGCCCGCTCCAGTTTATCGATCGCCTTTCGTGCCTCGGTTACGGTGGGAAAGTCCGGGCGCGCGAACTCACCGCTAAAGCGATCATCCAACAGTACCTTGCAGCAATCCTCGTAGCGCGTGAGCAGCCAAGCCCGCTGTTCATTCCACAGCCGTACCGCAGCAACCGGACATTGCTCCCGCGCGATCGCATACTCCCGCGGCAACTCGAACTGCGTATTGCGGCTAAAGGGAAAGCTAGGCGGCGCAGCGGCTCCGTTGAACGGGCATCCATCGTCGTTCGACATCACATCTCTCCAACCAACGCCAGTAAACGGCGCCATTGGCCGCCATTTCTTCGTGTCTTGCGGTGAGGACGCTATTCTATTACATCATGAATGTGAAAAACTCCATCATAATAACAATGGTCGGCGCGCGCTCTCGAGCTGCCGGCAGGCGGCAGATGAAGGGCCGCAAGGCCAGCCGGCGATCAGGACGATCCGACGGAAACCCCGGCAATCTCTTCCATGGGAAGGATGACGGCAGCGATGTCCTTTTGCGCATGCCCCTTGCCTGCGGTCTCCACGAAGCACTGCATCGCGACGTTCGGGAGCAGCAGCCGGACGCCCTCGGCGCGGGCCAGCGTGATGGCGCCTTGAAGGTCCTTGATGATGGTTTCGATCGTGGCGGCCGGCCGAAAGTCCCGCGCCAGGATGTGGTTTGGAACGACTCGCCGAAGGGTCCTGCTGCAGGCCGAGCTATTGCTCAGGACGTCGTAGAGGGCGTGAGCGTCGATACCCGCCTTCACGCCCAGCACCATCGCTTCGGCCACCAACGCGTGTGTGGTGATGGAGATCATGTTGTTGCACAGTTTGGCCGTGACGCCGCTGCCGACTTGGCCCACGTGGAAGATCTGCTCGCCGACGGCCTCGAAAAGCGGCCGCGCCCTCTCCAGGGCTGCCGCTTCGCCCCCGACGATCACGCTCAGGGCTCCCTTCGCCGCCCCGTCCGGGCCACCGCTGACCGGTGCATCGAGATAGTGGATGCCGCCTGCCAGAAGGGCTGCGCCTATGCCGCGCGAGGTCGCAGGATCGATGGTCGCGAAATCGATGCACAAGGATGCCGGGTTTCTGGCCGACATCACGCCTTCACCCCCCAAGTAGAGTTCGCGCGATTGCTCGGCCGTGACCCGGCACGAACAGAAAACCTCGGCCCGTTCGGCTACCTCGGCGACCGACGCGGCCGGCAACGCTCCCCTTTCGGTCAGCGAGCGCAGCGAATCGGTATTGCTGCTGAAGACGTGCAGTTCATGGCCCGCGTCGATCAGCCGATGCGCCATCGGCCGCCCCATCAGACCCAAGCCTACGAATCCGACTCTCATGATCACCTCCCTTTCCAAATCGGCTAGCGCTATGAGACCAGCGCAGGCCAGGCCGTCGGTAGATCTTTTGTTCAGGCCGTTTCCGCTTGGCGAGACGATGCTGCGCAATCGAATCGCAATGGCTCCGATGACGCGCAAACGCTCCCCGCGTGGCATCCCGACTGAGGAAGTCGCGCGCTACTACCAGCGGCGAGGCAAAGGAGGAGTCGGCCTCATCTTCAGCGAAGGAGCGTTCATCGATCACCCCTCTGCCCAGGCCCACGAGGGGCATGCCTACGAGAATATCCCGCACTTTTTCGGATCGGCGGCGCTGAAGGGCTGGGAACGAGTCATTCAGGCCGTGCACGCGACGGGCGCGAAGTTCATACCCCAACTTTGGCATGTGGGAGAGGTCCGTCGGCGCAGCATGCCGCCCGACCCCTCTGTGCCGGGCTATGGGCCGCGGCAAATCACGCGCGACGGGGAGATCGCGGTAAAGGCGATGGGGGCCCGAGAAATCGAGGAAATCACGCGATCTTATGCCCGTTGCGCTAGCACGGCGCGCGAGATGGGCTGCGATGGCGTCGCCCTTCACGGGGCGCACGGCTATCTGATCGACCAGTTCTTCTGGCCCGAGACCAACGACCGGCGCGATGAGTTCGGCGGCGTGATCGAGAACAGGAGCCGCTTCGCCTGCAACGTCGTGTCGGCGATCCGTGCAGCAGTCGGATCGGTTTTTCCGATCGTGTTTCGCTTCTCTCAATGGAAGATGACCGACTACGACGCGCGGATCGCGCAGACCCCCGGAGAGCTCGAAGTTTTGCTGACGCAACTCGTCGGGGCCGGCGTGGACGTGTTCGACGTCAGCACACGACGCTTCTGGGAGCCGGCTTTCGACGGCAGCGAGCGCAGTCTCGCCTCCTGGACGCGCCATCTTTCCGGAAAGCCCACCATCGCGGTCGGCAGCGTCGGCCTCGACCAGCCGCATCACTCCAAATTCTTCCGGGACAAGGAGAAGATCAGCGCGAACGTCACGAACCTCGACAATCTGCTCGAGGCTCTGACACGGGGCGACTTCGATCTCGCGGCGGTCGGCCGAGCGGTCCTGGCAGACCCGAACTGGGCTGAGAAGGTACACGCTCGCCGCATGCAGGCAATCCGGCCTTTCGTTCGCAGCGACCTTGAGACCTATCGTTAGGGTCGCGCTGGTCATAGGCTGAAGAGCACCCTCTCCTCCGTTGCGATCGCCTTGATATCGGAGACGTAAGCGCCTGCTTCGCCCTCACCGGCGAGGACTTCACGGATCATTGCGGTGCAACGCGCGGCATCGGAGCAGACGAGCTCGTCGACGCTGTCGCAGAGTGGCGGTGGAGCGTCGCCGGATGCCGAAGCGCGGGCATGATTCTGAATGTACCCGTGGCACAGGCCGTGTTCGCGCAAACGCCTGAGCAGCAGCGGGCCGAAGACCTGCAGCCACCAGTCGCGGAAGTCGCGACGCGACCGATCCGTATGGCCCCGGACGCGCAAGAACAGCTTGACCGGTGAATCGTCCGATGGCTGGAACACGTGCTCCGCCGTGAGAATCGAGACCTCGCGCAATGGCCGCGCGAAGGTTTCCTGCTCGTCTCTCTTCATCAAAGGCGCGGCGACGCGATCGGAGATGTGCCTCAAGCGGGCCTCTTCGCTGCGGTACCAGACCATCGCAACGCCGTCGCACCAGCCGACCGGCAGGCCGAGCCCGGCGGCTTTCAGAGAATCGCAATGCGCATAGCGAAAGATGTTGCTCCAGCGCTTCATGGACATTCCCAGCTGCGCATGCTGTCGCCAACGCGCCTTGAAGCCTTCGCGGTCGAGCCCCTTTGGCCGTTCGGCAAAGTAGATCAGCTTCGGTCGGTCGGTCGCGGCAGGCGCATCCATGGCAAGCACGACGGCGGCTATGCAGCATTGCCGATGCGGCGCCCACGGACGGCTTCGCGCGACCGGAGCCTGCAGGCCTGTCGGGAGGTCACCGGAATGTCGTCACCGTCGATGCAGACGGTTATCCATGGCCAGCAGCGCCCCGTTGATCCCGATCGCGAAAACGCCGATCAGTACGGTGATGGAGATCATCATCGAGACGTCATTGACCTCGATACCGCCCATGATCAGGTGGCCGAGTCCCTTAACCGACGCGAACATCTCACCGATCATGACGCCCAGGAAGGTGATGGAAAAACTCAAGCGGATCGCCGTCACCAGCTCAGGGACCGTTGCCGGCACAAAGATCGTGAGGAAGGTCTGTGCCAGACTGAGCCGCATCCCCTTGGCGGTGCGGATCAAGGTGGGATTGATCGAACGCGTCGCGTTGTAGGTTATGAGCGTCATCGGGATGATGCCGTGGATTGCGCCGAACGCGACCTTGGCCGCGAAGCCGAGCCCGAAGAACAGCAGCATCACAGGGTACAGGGTTACCTTCGGTGTCGACTGCAGGGCGACGAACATCGGCGCGAAAACCTCGCCGGCCCGCCGATTGAAGCCGAGGATCATGCCGATGGCCGCACCACCGAAGATCGAGATGATGAGCGCGATGCCAAGCGCGCGCAGGGTTTCTTCCGCGTGCTCCCAGAATTGCGCCGTGGCGAACAATACCTTGGCACGGTCCAGGGTTTCCGCTGGCGAGGTCAAGGCCTCGCTGCCGACCAGATAGTGGAGGACCTGCCAGATCGCGAGGAAGCAGGCGGTGACGACGACACCCTCGATCAATCGGACCAGAAGGCCGTCCTCGTTCGAGGCCTTCTGGGCCGTGGACACGGCCCAAGAGGCTCCGGCTATGAACTGCGATCGCTTCTCGAAGATGTGCACGCCGGTCAAGAGGATCGCGACAAGCAGGATGACGAACAGCAGCAGTCCGTACATCTTCTCGCTTTCGAAGCCCTCATAGGCGAACGCGATCGAATATCCGATACCAGAGGTCGACAGAATGAACTCCGATCCGATGACACCGGCCATGCCGTATCCAAGAACGAGCTTGACACCGGTGAACAGATAGGGCGCTGCTGCGGGCAGCTGAATTAGCACCGCCGTCTGCAGCCGCCCCATACGGAACGTCCTGCCGGTCTTGGCGAGAACGGGTGGTATCCGGTCGAGACCGCTGAGCGTATTCGTGATCATCGCGACAAGGGCGTAGGCGAAGCCCATCAGAATGATCGACATGTCATTCATGCCGACGACGACAATGGCGAGCGGGTAGAGCACGAAAAACGGCAGCGCGTAGTAGCTCGCTATGACCGGCTCGGTCGCGCGCCGCAGACGCGGCAGGCGGTACAACAGGAGCCCGATCAGAAATCCGACGATCGTGGCGGCGACAATCGCGATACAGATGTTCTCGACCGTCTTGGCGGCCTGGGCCCAGAAGTCCCGCTCGCCCATGAGCCCGAAGAGGGTCGTCACCATGCGCGTCGGCGCCGTCAACTGTAACGGGCTGATCACCCCGGTCCGGCATAAGGCCTCGATCAGCAGGATCGCAGAGGCCAGGAGCGCGATCCGAATGATCGTGGAGCGCTGCCTCATGAAGGCTTCTCGCCCAT
>JAKSDN010001399.1 GCA_022360075.1 Kiloniellales bacterium
CAGCCGCTCGGCCCAATGCAGCATCTGTTCAAGTGCAGACACATAGGTCGCGAGCCAGGCGTAGCCGTGCGCCGCGAACTGCTCCTGCTCCAGAAGCGCCGCCTCCACCTTGCCGCCCGGCGCGATCTTCGCCGCGACAGCACGCTTCGCCGCCTCGAGGAACTGCTGCGCCGCCGCCAGCGCCTTGGCGCAATCGGGCAGCAGGCCGTCCAGGACGAGCGGGCTTTCGGTGTCGTGGGCGACGGCGGTCTGGTTCACGGGGGTGGGTCCTTCTGCGAGGTCACTCGGTCACGCGAGCAGAGCGAAAGGGATTTGACACGGATGAACGCGAATGAACACGGATGATCAGCTTGCTCCGGCCATCCGTGTCCATCCTGTTCATCCGTGTCATGAGACCAAATCCGACGACTTGATTCGACACAGATGACTTGGAGTGTCTCCAATATCTTACATCTGTGTTTGTCTGTGTCAGATTCCTTTTACTTACACGATTGAGCGTACTCAGTTACTGGTAAGCTATTAAGACCGTCTGTCATCCTCAGATCCATGGGCGACAGCGAGCCGGGGCCCTGCCATGGATCCTCGGGTCTTCGCTACGCTGCGCCCGAGGATGACAATTGAGAAGAGAGGACACAGGAGACGGGATCGCACGGAGCATCCGTGTCCATCCCGTTCATCCGTGTCAACCAACCCTGACTTCAGCCTTCGATCGCGTCCTCTAGCGTGCGCATGCCGGGGCGCTTGGCTTGGACGAGGACGGCCATGTTGCCGGGCAGGTGCTGGTTCTTCCACATCTTGGTATGGGCGCGCGGGATATCGTGCCAGGCAAGGACCTCGGACATGCAGGGGTCGATGCGCCGCTCGACGACCAGGCGGTTGGCTTGGCTCGCCTGCAGCAGGTTCGCGAAGTGGCTGCCTTGGATACGCTTCTGGCGCATCCAGACGAAACGCGCGTCGAAGGTGATGTTGTAGCCCGTGGTGCCGGCGCAGAACACGACCATGCCGCCGCGCTTCACGACGAAGCAGGAGACCGGGAAGGTCGCCTCGCCCGGGTGCTCGAAAACGAAGTCGACGTCGTTGCCCTTGCCGGTGATGGCCCAGATCGCCTTGCCGAACTCGCGGCACTTCTTCATGTAGGCGCCGTAGGCCTCCTGATCGCCGACCTCGGGCAGGCGGCCCCAGCAGTCGAAGTCCTTGCGATTGATCACGCCCTTGGCGCCGAGCGACATGACGAAGTCGCGCTTGTCGTCGTCGGAGATCACGCCGATGGCGTTGGCGCCGGCGGTGGCGATGAGCTGGATCGCCATCGAGCCGAGACCGCCCGAGGCGCCCCAGACCAGCACGTTGTGTCCGGGCCGCAGGATATGCGGTCGGTGACCGAAGAGCATGCGGTAGGCGGTCGCCAGCGTCAGCGTGTAACAGGCGCTCTCCTCCCAGGTCAGATGCAGCGGCCGCGGCATGAGCTGGCGGTCCTGCACGCGGCAGAACTGGGCGAAAGAGCCGTCCGGCGTCTCGTAGCCCCAGATCCGCTGGGAGGTGGAGAACATCGGATCGCCGCCGTTGCACTCTTCGTCGTCGCCGTCGTCCTGATTGCAGTGCACAACGACCTCGTCGCCGACCTTCCAGCGCTTCACCTTGGAGCCGACGGCATAGACGA
>JAKSDN010001261.1 GCA_022360075.1 Kiloniellales bacterium
CGAGGGGGCGGCGACCAGCAGAAAGATCGCGGCGATCGTGCCGCCGGAGAAGGAGGAGTAGGCGGCGATGGCGAGCGCCTTGCCGGCCATGCCCTGCTTGGCCAGGGGATAACCGTCGAAGGCGGTCGCGACCGTGCCGGCCACGCCCGGCGCATTGATCAGGATCGAGGAGGTCGAGCCGCCGAAAATGGCGCCGTAGTAGACGCCCGCCATGAGGATCATGCCGGAGGCCGGATCGAAGCCGTAGGTGATCGGGATCATCAGCGCGATGGCCGAGATCGGTCCCAGGCCCGGCAGCATGCCGATGAAGGTGCCGACGAAGCAGCCGAAGGCGACCATCAGCAGGTTGAGCGGCGAGGCGGCGGTTGAGAGGCCCTGGAGGATGCCCTCGAGCATGGCTCTAGTCTCCGAAGAAGGCGGGCAGCGGCGCGATGAAGACGTCGAGCACCTGCGTCATCAGCGCCCAGAAGAGCACCACCAGCGGCACCGAGGCGCCGAGCAGCACCACCGGCCGGCGCTCGCCGAGCACCAGCATGCCGCCGATCAGGAACAGAACGGTGGCGATCAGGAAGCCGAGTGGCCGCACACCGAGGCCGTAGAGCACCATGATCAGGCACATCAGCGCGGCGCGGCCCCACTGGAAGCCCGAGAGGCTCGCAGGCTCGCCTCGGCCCGGCTTGAACAGCAGCGCCAGCGCGAGCACGGCGCCCAGGACGGCCAGGGCCTCGGGCATGGTGCGGGCCGTGAAGGCGGCATCGGCCTGGAAGGGCAGCAGCGGGATGCTGAAGGTCAGCGCGCCGTAGGCGACGATGAAGGCGAGCAGCAGCAGCGCGCCGATGCGGTCCTTGGATAGCATGTTGGTGCCTCCCGGAGGCGGGCCGTGAAGGCTGCGGGACGGACTTTCGAGAGGGCTGTCCCGCAGCCCTTCGGCCTGGATGGGGCTCAGAGGAAGCCGAGCTCTTTCATCAGGTCGCCGATGGCCTTTTCCTGGCCTTCGAGGAAGGACACGAACTCGGCGTCGGGGTTGTAGATGTTGACCCAGCCATTGCGCGCCCTCACCGCTTCCCATTCCGGCGTGTCGTACATCTTCTCCAGCGCCGCGACGTAGGCCGCTTTCTGGTCATCAGGTAGGCCGGGCGCTCCGAAGAAGCCGCGCCAATTGACGAAGGTCGCATCGGCGCCTTCCTCCTTGCAGGTCTTGACGTCGGGCGCATCGGCCAGCCGCTCGGGAGCGGTGACGCAGAGGATGCGGACCTGGCCCTGCTTGGCCATGTCGGCGGCCTCGCCGAAGCCGGTCGAGAGCGCCTTGATTTCGCCCGACAGCAGGCCGGCCATGGCCTTACCGCCAGCGTCGTAGGGCACGTACTTGACGTCGGTGGGCTTGGCGCCGACCGACTTCATCACCAAGGCGGCGACCAGGTGGTCCATGCCGCCAGCGACAGAGCCGCCGCCGATCGACAGCGACCTGGGATCGGCCTTGTACTGCGCGACCAGGTCGCCGAAGCCGCCGAGCGGGCTGTCGCTGTGCACGACCAAGGAGGCGTAGTCGCCGATGATGCTGGCCACGGGCGTCAGGTCGCGGAAGGACTGCGGGAAGACTCCCTGAAGCGAGCGAATGACGATCGGCGTCGAGTTGACCATCAAGGTGCCGTGCTGCTTTTCGGCGGTCTCGATCAGATGGGCGATGGCCTTGCCGCCGCCGCCGCCGGACATGTTCTCGTAGGAAGCGGTGCCGACGATGCCGGCCTTGGTCAGCGCCTCGCCGGTGCCGCGCGCCGTGCCGTCCCAGCCGCCGCCGGCGCCGCCGGGGATCAGAAAGTGCAGGGATTCAATGTCGGCCGCCGCCGCCGGGTTGCCGGCCAATGCGACGACCGCCGCGCCGGCAAAGAGAGCGGACGTGACGCCGCGTGCGAGATGAGAGAGATCGAGCATGGGTTTCCTCCCGATGGGTTCCAGTGCCGTGGAAACCGCCATAGCTCGAAGAGCGGGGAGGAGGCGCTTGGGCATCTTTGTGCGGTTTCCCAGGCGCCGGCCCTTTACGACCCAGGCCTGTCGGAAACCGTCAGGCATTTTCCTCCCACGCGATCCTCGTTCTTGTCGTCTTGCGGATCACGGCATCGCTCCAGGATACGGATGAAACTGTCGTGAAGCTGACACGCGTTATTGCGATCTCAATGCCTCGTTCCACCGCTCGATCAGACGCTCGCGCTTGACCTGATCCAAGTAGACGACCAGGCCAGGCCCGATCGGCACCGGGCGCAGGCGATCGCCGTGCTCGCGGCGCAGCGAGGCGGCGGTGAAGCGGCCGTCGATGTCGGGATGGAGGGCCGGCAGCCGCACGTCGCGAGCCAGGACCACCTGCCCCTCGAGCGAGATGAGGTGGTCGAGAAAGGCGATGCCGAGATCCGGCGAGCGGGCCGCCTCCGGAACCAGGCCGATGCGCGACATGATGACGGTGTAATCGGCGGGCAGGACGATCCCCAGGTCCGGGTTGTTGGCCGCCCAGGACTCGGCGTAGGAGCCCAGGATGTTGTAGCCGAGCGCGAAGCGGCCGTCGGCGACGCGCTCGAGGATCGCCGCGGAGCTCGAATAAAGCTTCACCCCGGAGGCCCCCAGGGCCCGGACCAGATCCCAGATGTCGCGGTAGTGCGCCTCGTCGCGTGCCAGGAAGAAGAAGCCGAGACCGGCGCGCTCGATGTCGTAGGTGCCGACGCGGCCGAAAAAGCGATCGCCTTGCGCGCGCAGCAGCTCGATCAGCTCCGCGCGGGTCTTGGGCGGCGCGGTCTCGGCGAAGGAGGGCTTGTGATAGACGACGACGGCCGGCTCGAAGGTGACGCCATAGGCCGCGCTGCGCCACTGCGCCCAATCCGGCAGGAAGCGCGCGCCGGGCAGGCTCACTTGCGCGGCATAGCCGTCGTTGACCAGCTTGACCTGCAGGTCCATGGCCGAGGAAAAGGCGATATCGGCCGTAACGCCGCCGCTGTCGGTCTCGCGGATGATCCGTTCATAGATCTCCAGCGTTTGCAGTTCCTCGTAATCGACGGCGAGCTTTGGGTTCGCGGCCTGGAAGCTCTCGATCAGGGGCCTGGCGATCACCTCGTCGAGGGAACTGTAGACCCGGACTGTGGGCGCATCGCTGTCTCCCGACTTGGCGGGGAATAAGTTGCCCGCAAGGGCCGGGGCGGCGGCGAGGCTCAGGCAGAGGGCAAGGGCGCGACTGACGGCTTTCATGGCGGGACTCTCCCGCAAGGCGACAGCCTTCTCAAGGATCCTGCGCGGACCTATGGTGGCTGCGGGAGGAGACGGCGCATGCGGCTGCTGGTCGTCGAAGACAACGAGAAAATCGCCGAGGGCCTGTCCGAGATCCTGCGCGGCAACGGCTACATCGTCGACGTGGTCGGCGATGGCGCATCCGCCGACGCGGCGCTCGCGAGCTTCGACTTCGATCTGGTGATCCTCGATCTCTCATTGCCGGAAATGGACGGCCTGGAGGTCTTGCGCCGGCTGCGCGATCGTCGCAAGGACTGCGCGGT
Source organism: Kiloniellales bacterium (assembly GCA_022360075.1). The sequence goes on from JAKSDN010001261.1 coordinate 3,534, forward strand.
GCTCGTGCTGACGGCGCGCGGCGCGCTCGACGACCGGGTCAAGGGATTGAACCTTGGCGCCGACGACTACATGACCAAGCCTTTCGAGTTCAGCGAGCTCGAGGCGCGGGTGCGGGCACTGCTGCGGCGCCACGTCGGGCATCGCACGGCGCGTATCGAGTACGGCTCCCTGATCTTCAATCTCGACGACCGCGGCGCCACCTTGGACGGTGCCAAGCTGACCCTGCCGAAGCGTGAGCTCAGCGTCCTCGAGGCTTTGATCCTGCGGCCCGAAAGCGTGATCTCCAAGCAGCAGCTCATCGAGCGTCTTTCCGACTTCGACGAAGACGTGAGCGAGAATGCCGTGGAGCAGTACGTCAGCCGCCTGCGGCGGCGCCTTGCGTCGGCCGGGCTGCGGATCCGAACGGCGCGCGGTCTGGGCTACATCCTCGAGAGCGACTAGATGGCTCGCGCACGTTCTCCCGGCTCCCTGCGCGGCCGCCTGCTGCTGTGGCTTCTCGTGCCGCTCTGCCTCATCGGCGTGCTGGCCTTGGTCGACACCTACGCCTCGGCCCGGGAGACGGCGAATGCCGTCTTCGATCGCGTGCTCGCCGGCTCGGCCCTGGCCATCGCCGAGCGCGTGGTGGTCGGACCGGATGGCGAGCTCGAGGTCGATGTCCCTTACATCGCCCTCGACATGCTGACCTCGGCCGCCCATGACCGCGTCTTCTACAAGATCGAAGGACCGCCGGGCCGGTTCCTGACCGGCTACCGCAACCTGCCGTCCCCGGACCCGGCGCCGGGCGATGCGATCCCCGGCCGGCCCAGCTTCTCGGATGCGGACTTTCGCGGCGAGCCGATCCGCTTGGCTTCGCTGCGCGGCGCGGCCTCGACCGGCGAGCGCTCGCTGTCCTTCCGAGTCACCGTGGCCGAGACCACGAACGCGCGGCGCAACGTGGCGCAAGCGATCCTGATTCGCACGGCGGCGCGCCAGGCGCTGCTGATCGGCATCGCCGCGCTGATCGTCTGGTTTGGCGTCAAGTGGGCGCTGCGCCCGCTCGCGCGCTTGGAAGAGGCGATCGGCCGGCGCAGCCAGGACGACCTGCGTCCCATCGAGCATCCCGTGCCCGGCGAAGTCACCCGCGTCGTCGAATCGGTCAATGGGCTGATGCAGCGGCTGCAAGGGGCGCTGGTCGCCCTGCGGAACTTCACCGGCAACGCGAGCCATCAGCTCCGCACGCCGCTCAGCGTCGTGCGCACGCAGATCGAGCTGTCGCGCCGGGCGCAGACAGAGGCAGCCAAGGCTGCCGCGCTCACCAACGCCGACCGGGCCGTCGGACAGACCGAGCGCACCTTGTCGCAACTCCTCGTGCTGGCCCAGATCGACGAGGCTTCGGCCGACCGCGTGGGCCACGAGCTCTTCGACCTGACCGACGTGGCGCGCAAGACCACGACGGACTATCTGGCGAAGTCGGGCAAGGCCGGCATCGACCTCGGCTTCGAGGCGCCCGAACAGCCCATCTCCCTGCGCGGCGACAGCATGCTGATCGCCGAACTGCTCAAGAACCTGGTGGAGAACGCTTTGGCCTACGCCGGCAGGAGCCATAGCGCGACCGTGCGGGTGACCCAGGAGGTCGGCGGGCCCGCGCTGGAGGTGGAGGACGACGGCCCAGGCATTCCTTCGGATCAGCACGAGACGGCGCTCGCGCGCTTCTCGCGGCTTTCCAAGGACGACGACGCAGGCAGCGGCTTGGGCCTGGCAATCGTCTCGGAGATCGTGGCGCTCTTTGGCGCCTCACTCACTCTAGGAGACGGGCAAGGCGGTCGGGGCCTGCGGGTGCGCGTTCAGTTTCCGCCTTCGTCCGCGGGGGCTTCGTAGGTCCAGCGGTATCGCGGTGGGGTCGGGCCCTTGTTGCGGCCGCCCTGCTGCCTCTGCTCCCAGGCATGGGCCAGGATTCCGACCGAACGCGACAGGCAAAAAAGGCCGCGTGCCAGCGGCGGCGGGCAGCCGAGCTCGGCGTAGATGACCGCCGTTGCGCCGTCGATGTTCATCGGTACCGGCTTGCCACGCGCCACACCGAGCCGGGCCTCGATTGCGCGGCCGATCGCCGCGAAGCGCCCGGAGACGGCGCCGCTCTCGGCCGCCTCCTCGACCAGGGCCAAGAGACGCGGCGCCCTCGGGTCTGTCGGCTTGTGGAAGCGATGGCCAAAGCCGGGGACGTACTTGCCGTGATCCGCCCGCCAGTCGTCGAGCGCGGTAGCCGTGGACTGGTCCAATCCCTCGCCTTCATCGACTCGTCGTGCGATCTCGCTGTAGAGCGCGACGGTCTGCTCGCCGGCGCCGCCGTGCACGTCGCCCAGCATGTTGACCCCCGAGGCCAGGGCGTTGTTGAGCCCGAGGCCGCAGGTGGCGGCCATGCGCGCGGCGGCGATCGACGGCGCCTGCGGGCCGTGATCGACCGCGGCCACGAGGGCTGCCTCCAGCAGGCGGGCGCGGGCGCCTTCCGGGACTTCGCCCACGACCGTCAGCCAGATCATCTGCGGAAAGCTCAGCTTGCCGATCAGAGACTCGATCGGCTGGCCGCGGATCGCGATGCGGCCCGGCGCCATGTCGATGATGCTTGTGCGCCACCAGTCGGCGACATCGCTTGTCTCGGTGGAGGTCATATCACCTCTGCCTCGCGCAGGTCCGAGATCTCGGCCTTGCTCAGGCCGAGCGCGCCGTAGACCGCGTCATTGTCGGCACCGAGCTTTGGCGGCGGCTTTTCGACGGCCGGCGCCGTGCCGTCGAGCTTGATGCCGGTGCGCAGCACCCGAATCGCGCGCTCGGCGCCGGGCACAGTCGCGAAGTCGGCCACCATGCCGCGCTCGGCCACCTGCGGGTGCTCGAGGATGTCCGGCACCGTGAAGACGGCGCCGGCCGGCACGCCGCGCCGGTTCAGCTCGCGCGCCCAGACCCTTGCAGGCTTGGATGCGCGGCTGTGCTCGAGCTCGGCCTTGAGCGCGAAGCGGTTTCGCTTGCGGTCCTCGCGGGTGCGATAGGCCGGATCGTCGAGAAGCGCTTCGCGGTCGAGATGGCGGCAGAGGATTTCCCACTGCTCCTGCTTGTTGGCGGCGATGTTGAGCAGGCCCTCGGCGGTCTCGAACGCGCCGGAGGGCGCCGAGGTGACGTTCTCGTTGCCCTGTGGCGCCGGTTGTACACCAGCGATCAGCCAGTTCGACACCACCCAGCCCATGGTCGCCAGCGTCGCCTCCAGCATGGAAACGTCGATGAAGCAGCCGCCATTGCGCGCGCGACCGTTCAAGGCGGCGGCGATGGCGAAGGCGGCGGTGAGACCGCCGATGGTATCGCAGATCGGCGTGCCGACCCGGTAGGGCGCGGTCTCGGGCGCGCCGGTGATGCTCATGACGCCGGACAGGCCCTGGATGATCTGGTCGTAGGCCGGCAGATCGCGCAGCGGGCCGTCCTGTCCGAAGCCGGAGATCGCGCAGTAGACCAGATCCGGGTTTTCCGCTTTCAGCACCGGGTAGTCGAGGCCGAGACGCTGCATCACGCCCGGACGGAAGTTCTCGACCAGGACGTCGGCGCCGCGCACCAGGCGTTTCAGCAGCGCTTTGCCCCGCACTGTCTTGAAGTTGAGCGTGACCGAGCGCTTGCCGGCGTTCTGGGCCAGGAACGACACCCCCATAAGCCGCGCGTTGAGGTCCGGGTCGGCGCCGAGCTGACGCGCCAGGTCGCCGCGGCCCGGCAGCTCGACCTTGATCACCTCGGCGCCGAGATGGGCGAGCTGATGGCAGCAGAAGGGCCCGGCCAGGACGTTGGTCAGGTCGAGAACCCGGATGCCGGCGAGGGGATCGGTCATGACATTGAATACTTGCGTTCTGACTAACAGAATAATATTCTATTATACGAAACTTCGGTGTTTGTATCAATGGCCGATGGCGACCGGGGAACAGAGGGTGGAGGCTGTCGAGCGGGCGCTGTCGCTGCTCGATTGTTTCGATGAGCAGGCGAGCAGTCAGTCGCTGGCCGAGCTCGCCGAGAAGACCGGCTTCTACAAGTCGACGATCCTGCGCCTCGCCGCTTCGCTGCAGCGCTACGGCTATCTCGACCGCGGCGAGGATGGTCTCTTCCATCTAGGTCCAAGCCTCTGGCGCCTCGGGTCGCTCTATCGGCGCGGCTTCGACCTCGGGGACGCGATCCGGCGGGAGTTGCGCCGCCTGGTCGAGATCACGGGCGAAACGGCGTCCTACTACGTGCGCGAAGGCGAGCGCCGCGTCTGCCTCTATCGCCACAATTCGCCACGGGCGGCGCGTCATCACCTGAGCGAAGGGGAGAGCCTCAGCCTCGAAGGCGGCGCGAGCGCGCGGGTGCTACGGGCCTTCGCCGGCGAACCCGGCAAGGCTTGCGCATCGGTCCGCGAGCGGGGCCATGCCGTGTCGCTGGGCGAGCGTGATCCGGAGGTCGCCGCCGTGTCGGTGCCGCTTCTCGACGAAGCAGGTCAGCTACGCGGCGCGCTCGCGGTGTCCGGCCTGATCAGCCGCTTCGACGCCAAGCGACGGCGGAAGGCGCTCGCTGCGTTGGTGGAGAGTTCCGGGCGTCTGAAGCCCATTGTGCCGCCGGCTGAATGAGATGTCCGTTGCGAGGCTCTGGGCGGCTGTGGAGCGCCGAAGTCGAGCCGATGGTAAAGCGTAGGCATGGAGGGAGTGTGTCGTCCAATGAACTGGCCCTCCATACCTCTCTATCCTGTCACCCTCGGGCTTGACCCGAGGGTCCATCGAAGTCCGAGACGCGGACGCAAATGGATTGCCGGGAGCGCGAAGCGCTCGGGCTTCGCCCGCCCGGCAATGACAGTCTAAGTTTGGTTGATCGCCCAGTCCCTAGACACTCACTCCGCCACTCATGTCACACTCTCACGGCGAGAACTCGCGGCTGAGGATGTAGGCAACCATGCTCATGCGCTCTTCCTTGCTGTAGACCTCCTTCCACGCGGGCATCTTGCGAAAGCCGTTGGTGACGCGGTCGAAGACGAAGTCGGGCGTGTAGCGTCGCGGCTTCAGCTTTGGCGCCTTGCCGGGATAAGCGGACTTGCCATGGCAGTGGCGGCACTGCTCTTCCCAAAGGACCTTGCCCGCGTCGATATGCGCGGTGTCGGTGAGATAGGCCTCGGTGAAGACGGCGGGCGTTTCGGCCGGCGCCTCGTCCGTCGTGTCGGCCAGGGCGGGGCCCGTTGTCGCGAACGCAAGCGCGGCGAAGCCCAGCAGGGCTGACTGGCAGAAACGTCGAGTGCTCATCGGGTGATCGGTCTCTCTCCTGATTCGGCAGGATTGTGTTCGCGTGGCGACCTGAGCGTGGCACGGCCCCGGCCGAATTGCGCCGGGGCCGTGGACCTCGCTCATGTCCCGGCCGATACGTTCGGACCGGAGAGCCTTCGCCGATAGGCTATTGGGCCGGCACGATCTTGTAGATCGTATCCAGGGTGCCCACCGGGCCCGTCGTGATCGAGGTCAGGGCGTAGACCTCGCCCGCCGCGTCCTGCGCGAAAGCCAGGATATAAGGCACGTTGCCGTCCATGTTGGCGACCGTCGCGACCTCCATCGACCAGCTTCCGTCCGAGCCCTTCGTGCCCACGAAGATTTGGCCGTTCATCTCGCCGAAGTTCTTGCTCCAGTCGCCGAAGATGTACTTGCCGTCCCAGGCGCTGTGCGAGCCGCGGTAGATGTAGCCGCCGGTCACGGAGATGCCCAAGCAGCCGTTCGGCTTCGCCGTGCAATTCTGGTACTCGAGGATCGGCATCACCATGCCGCTGGTATCGCAGGACGGTGGGTGATCGTCGGGATTGACGTAGTCGAAGCAGTGCGAGGCTTCCATCTTGCGCCAGCCGAGGTTGGCGCCGCGCTCGACGATGCTGATCTCCTCGTAGCTGTTCTGCTGAACGTCGCCACAGATCAGCATGTCGCCGCCCATGTCGAAGGAGCAGCGCCAGGCGTTACGCAGGCCATAGGCCCAAATCTCGGGTAGCGCATTGTTGTTGCCCACGAAGGGATTGTCGTCGGGTATGCCATAGGGATCGCCGCCGTCGACATCGACGCGCAGCATCTTGCCATGCATCGACAGCAGATCCTGGCCGTTGCCCTCGGTCACGTTGTGGCCGATACCCCAGTCGTTGGCATAGCCGCCATCGCCGGTCGAGATGTAGAGCATCCCGTCCTTGCCGAAGTCGATCCAATGGCCGTTGTGATTGAACTGGGGCCAGTCGATCGAGGTGATGATGCGGCCGGACTTCGGATCGGCCACGTCGGGATCGTCGGCCGAGACCGTGAACTCCTCGACGACGTTGGTGTGACTCCACCAGAACTGTTTGGCCAGATCGCCCTGGAAGTCCAGATGCGCGCTGTAGGCGACGTAGAACTTGCCATTGTTCTGGAAGTCCGGATGGAACGCGAGCCCGAGCAGTCCCTTTTCGTCGAAGTCCTTCCAGAGGCGCGGGATCTTGTTGCGGATGTCGAGGAACGGTTCCGCCAGCAGCTCGCCGTCCTGGATGATGCGCACGCGGCCGAACTGTTCGATGACGAAGAGGCGACTGTCGCCTGGGGGCTGCACCATCGCCAGCGGCGTGTTGATGCCGGAGACGAAGGGTTCGAGCTTGACCCTGACTTCGGCCTCCGCGGCGGTGGTCATGCACACGAGTGCAAAACAACCCGCGGCGAACGTAATGTGCTTGCTTAGGCCCATGGTGATTCTCCTCCCTTACACACCAATTATGTTGTTTTTTGTCGGGCTTACCGTCGAAGAAGAGACGGGCGACACAAGCTTAGCGGGCTTTGCTTGACCCGTCCATTAACCATAAAACTCCAGACTGTTCGTACGCTATTCGATTTCCAGGTCGGCCATCGAGAGCTTCGCCTTGAGCTCTTCGACGCGCGGCTCGCGGCCGCCGCGCAGGATCGAGTTGCCCTCGTAAAGCGTGCGCTGATCGATCGCCGCCGGCTTCAGCCAGTCGTCCTCGGCCATCTGCCCGCTTTGGCCATAGGCGGCCAGCGCGTTCTCGTAGCAGACCTTGCGCACGTCGGCCTCGGCGATGCCGCGCTCCAGGGCGAGCTTCGCCGTCTTGGGCACGCCGAGCGGATCGGAGATGCCCCAGTCGCAGGCGGAATCGACGATCACGCGCTCCGAGCCGTACTGCTTGAGGATCTCGACCATGCGCACGTTGCCCATCTTGGTGCTGGGATAGATCGAGAAGGCACACCAGAAGCCGCGGTCGAGCGTCTCCGCCACAGTCTCTTCGTTGTTGTGGTCGATGACCACTTTCGTGGGCGCCAGGCCGTGCTCCTCGCAGACGTCCATCGAGCGGCTGGTGCCGCGTTTCTTGTCGCGATGGGGCGTGTGGATCATGACGGGCAGGTCGAGCTCCTTGGCCAGCTCGAGCTGCAGGCGAAAGTACTTGTCCTCCAGGTCGGTCTGCTCGTCGTAGCCGATCTCGCCGATCGCCACCACGCCCTCCTTGAGCGCGAAGCGCGGCAGGATCTCCATCACGTCCTCGGCCAGCTTCTCGTCGTTGGCCTCCTTCGAGTTGAGACCGATCGTACAGTAGTGGCGGATGCCGAACTGTCCGGCGCGAAAGCGTTCGAAGCCGACGATCTGCGAGAGGTAGTCGATGTAGCTGCCGACGTTGGTGCGCGGCTGGCCGATCCAGAACGCCGGCTCGATCAAGGCGACGATGCCGGCCTCGGCCATGGCCTCGTAGTCGTCCGTGGTGCGCGAGATCATGTGGGTGTGGGGATCGATGAACATCATGATGACGTCTCCCTAGTGTCCCTGCGCCAAGCGGTCCCAGGATAGGTCGCCGCCCTGGACCAGGGACGATAGTTCCGCCGCGGTGGCCAGCAGCGCCTTGGCGTCGGCCGCCGGGCTGCTCGCCAGGGCCAGGGCCGCGCCCCGGCGCTCGCTCTCGTCGTCGGAGGCGAGCGCCCGCTCGAAATCCGCCAAGGCCGAGCCCTGGGCGAAGGGACCGACGCAGCGCCATAGCTCGGGCGAGACCGGCCGGCCGGCGGCCCAGCGCTCGTGGGCGTAGTCGCGCAGGATCTCCGCCAGCGACGGATTGGCGCGCTGGTCCAGACCCTGGATCGGATAGAGCGTGCTGCCGATGAACAGCGCCTTCAGCACCATCTGATTCCAGCGGTTCTCGTCGAAGAACTCGCGCGGATAGGGATTGCGGTGGGCCACCGCCTCGAAGATCGCACGCATGTTCGTGCGCACGCCCTCGGCGGCCTGATCCTCCAGGCTCTCGGGCGCCGGATAGAGCGGCAGGCCGCGGTAGAAAGCAACGGCCTCGGAGACCTCGGCCGAGCGGCAGAGCTCGCGAAAGCGCGCTGGAAAGGCGTTGTCGCCCGCCGCACTGGCCAGCAGGATCAGGATGCGCGCGGCCTCGTCGACGCTCCAGCCCTGCGGGGCCCAACCGGGCCGCGCCGCCTCGGCCTGCGCCAGGTCCTCGGCCGCGAGCGCCAGGTCGGCCTTGCCGAGGCGCCGCGGCGCCATGCCGAGGGCGATGTGCAGCGAGCGCTCGCCGCCCGCCGCTTGATCGGCCACAGACGCCAGGCGCTCCACGAGCCAAGTGTCTTGCTCGTCCGATAGCTGGCGCCGGAGCCATGCGCGCAGAAGCGCGCTTGGACTCTCTGTCATTTCCTCCCCACCCTTGCTTTTTCTCGTTGGATTCGCGCCGGGTGCGATGCGCCTGGACCTTTAGCATAGGACTCAACAAGAGCCCGTCGCGAGAAAAAAGTTCGCCTCGTCGCGTTCGACGTCGAGCGATGTGCGGCAAATTCCGCATGCTGGAATTCGAGGCGTGCCGACGTGGCCTCTTGCCTCATCCCGACCCCAGCGCCTAACGTCGCGGCCATGAAAAAGACTCTCGTGGTCCTCGTCGTCGGTCTGTCCCCCTCGCTGATCGGCCCGCACACCCCGAACCTGAAACGATTGTCCGAGCGCGGCGGCCAGCGCCCGCTTACCACGGTGCTGCCGGCGGTCACCTGCACGGCGCAGTCCTCTCTCGTCACGGGCCTCATGCCGTCGGGCCACGGCGCGGTCGCGAATGGCTGGTACTTCCGCGATCTCTCCGAGGTCTGGCTGTGGCGGCAGTCGAACCGGCTGGTC
>JAKSDN010000289.1 GCA_022360075.1 Kiloniellales bacterium
CGTTCGTCGCCGGCCGGCGACGACGGGGCGCCGTCGAGAGCGAAGCGGGCGCCGAGTAGTTCCTGCCAAGCGTTACCGGCGGTCGGCGAACACGACGCCGAACGCCGTCGCGCCATAGAACGAGGCTGCCGTGCGGTTGAACGCGCGGACCCGCCGCGCCGAGGTGAGCCAGCGGCCGAGCGGCGCGGCGAGCGCCGCGTAGCCGGTGTAGATGGCCAGCGTGATCGCGGTCATGGTCGGCATCATGACGGCGAGCTGCGGCGTCAGGGCCTGCGCCGGATCGAGGAACTGCGGAAAGACCGCGACGTAGACCAGAATCGCCTTGGGATTGCTCAGCGAAACCAGGAAGCCGCTGCGGAACAGCCGCGCGCGGCTCGCACGGTCGTTGCCCTCGGCCGCCCGGGGCTCGGCATCGCTCGACCAGAGGCGCCAGGCGAGCCACAGCAGGTAGGCGGCGCCGGCCAGCTTGACCGCGGTGAAGAGCTCGGCCGAGGCCAGCATCAGCGCGCCGAATCCGAGCAGGGCTGCGAGCGCGTGGGCGAAGCCGGCGATGCCGATGCCGAGCGGCACCATCCAACCGCGGACGAAGCCATGACGCACCGTCGCGGTCATCGTGTTGACCGCATTCGGGCCCAGCGGCAAGCCCACCAGGGTCCAGACCGCAACGAAGGCCAACCAGCTTTCCAACGACATGCTTCGCGTTCCTTCCGTTTCCCACACGCCGAGCACAGTCGCACGCCGCTAACCCCTTGTCATTCTGATACGCTTCGCCTATGATCGAAGTATGGATGTAGAGCCGTCAATTGCGATCATCGGTCACCTGATTGGCGTGCCGGCCCGCGCCAACATTCTGAGCGCGCTGATGGACGGCCGGGCGCTGACGGCGACGGAGCTGTCCTATCGGGCCGGCGTTTCGCCCCAGACGACGAGCAGTCATCTGGCCAAGCTGGTCGACGCCGAGCTTTTGGCCGCCTTCCAGCAGGGCCGGCACCGCTACTACAAGCTGGCCGGCCCACAGATCGCCGAGGCGCTGGAGCCGCTGACCGCGATCGTCGCCCACAAGCCGGTGCCCAAGCGCGGCCAGCCGAGCACCCCCGAGGACCTGCGGCCCGCGCGGCTGTGCTACGACCACTTGGCGGGTCGCCTCGGCGTCGCGCTCGCCGATGCCCTGCAGGCAGGGGACTACCTTGTGCCCGACAAGCGCGACTTCGTCGTCAGCGAGGCGGGCGAGACCTTCTTCCTCGAGCTCGGCATCGATATGGCGGCGCTGCGCAAGCAGCGCCGCCTCTTCGCGCGCCAATGCATCGACTGGAGCGAGCGCCGCCCGCACCTCGGCGGCGCGCTCGGGGCCGCGCTGGCCGCGCGCTTCCTCAAACGCCGCTGGATCTCCCGCCAGCCGCAGGGC
>JAKSDN010000121.1 GCA_022360075.1 Kiloniellales bacterium
GAAGTATCTGCGCCTGGAATTCGACGGCGACAAGCTCGTCGGTGCCCTGGCCCTCGGCCTCACGCAGCACGTCGGCGTGATCCGTGGGCTGGTCCAGACCGGCGTGCCCCTGGGTGCGTGGAAGGACCGGTTGCTCGAGGACCCACACCAAGTGATGCATGCCTATCTGGAACGCACGAAGGGACTAGCGGCATGAAGATCACCGTGCGCACCGGCGGGCTGCTCGGCAAGTATCTGCCGGCCGGCAGCGACAACAACCGCGCCGAGATCGAGGTCCCGGAGGACGCCACGCCACAGCAGGTGATGGCCCAGCTCGGCGTGCCGCTCGACGGCAGCTATCTGATCTCGCTCAACGGCTCGGCCGTGCCCAAGGCCCAGCGCAGCGAGATGCGCCTGACCGAGAACGACACGCTGGCCATCATGCCACCCCTGCGCGGCGGGTAAGGGCGAGATTTCTCTTTGAAAGGTCTGAGGGACAACAACGAATCTCTCAAGACTCGTTTGGGGTTTCGGAGGATTCTTGCCCTGTTGCCAGTTCGCCATTGTCACCCTCGGGCTTGACCCGAGGGTCCATTGGGGTCCGAGACTCGGACCTCGATGGATTGCCGGGTCAAGCCCGGCAATGACAACTATGAGGTGTCGAGGGCGAGGTCTCCAAGGCTTGCCGTCTTTTCGGAACGCGCCCTAACTCGCCTCATCGTCACTTTTGCGTTCCAACTCGTACGTTCGCGTCGTCGAGTTCGTTCGGCAATCTGCAAGGCTCGGAGCGGTCGGACGGTCGGGGTAACGCGATCGCGAGCCGCCCGGCATAGGTCGCTAGACCTGCGATTTGGCGATCGAGGCGCTCCGCCATCTCAATGAGCGGCTTCTTGAATGCAGGTATCAGCAGGGTGCGGACCGAGGCCGGTTCCATGCGAAAGCAAAACGCCTTAGGTCTCTCACTCGGCGCTCAGTCTTAGCGTATCGACGATCAGGTAGATCAGGCCCAGGTCGTTCAGGAGGCCCTGGACGTAGGCGGGGTCCTCCAGCGGCCGCGACATCTTTCGGGCCTCGAAGAGATCGCGATCCTGCCGAAGCGCGACGAGCAGGACATCGTCCGTGAAGGCGAACTGCAGGCTGCGCTTGCCGAGAGTCTCGACGAGCGCCAGCGCGCCTTCCTTGAATTCGGCCGTCATCAGCATGCGGCTATGCGCCGGCTCGGTGCCGTAGACCTCGAAGGCTTCCTCGAAGCGGGCATCATCGAGGCCGACCCGCTGCCAGGGGGCGGCGCGCCGATCCAAGAAGTTGCCCAGCCAGCCTTTGTCCCAAGTGATGACGGTACGGCCGACGAAGGCATGGGGAAACGAGAAGCCCATGACCAGACCGCGGAAGACTTGAACATATGTGGCCCGGCGATAGGTTCCCGGTCGCCGCTCCAAGAGGCGGGCCTCGACCACATGCAATGAGACCCCTCGATACTCGCCGCGGATCTCGTCCTCCAGGAACGCGTTGCTGTAGTTCGGCACGATCTGCATGAGCCGGAAGATCTCCAGCGGGTCCCATTCCGCCGCAGCGCGGTAGGACAGACCGAGAAATCCGCAGATCTTGGCCATCAGGAAGTGCTTTACGTCGCCGCGCAGGCTCTGAAGCGCCTTGTTCGCGAAAAAAGCCCCGAGCAAGATCACGCCCACGCCAATCATCATGTCGGGGCCGCCGGTCGGCCCTAACAGCGGGTGTTGGCTCAGACCGGAAAGGAGCAACACCGCGCCGATCGGACAGCTCACGCCGACCAGGATGATTGCCTTCTTGCGCGCTGCCTGGCGTGCCGCTTCCCGCTCGGCCAGCCAGCTGCGGATCTCGCGATCGTAGAAGTCGGAGAAACCCTCGAGCGCCTGATGGGTCTCGTCGAACTCGGTTCGCATTCCCTGGGTCAGGGTTCTTCGCTGTCGCTCTTCCGCTCGAGCTCATAGCTCCGCGGCGCATCGCGTTTCGCGTCGATGCGATAGCCCTTGCGGATCTCGACGTTGCGCAGGATGACCTCCAGCACCGTCGTGTCGTCGAAGTCGTTGGGGCCGGGGTCGTCGTACTTGGCCTTGAGGCTGCGCACCATCTCCAGTTCGTTGGGCAGGAGCTGGTCCTCGACCGCCGCGATCTGCTCCAGCAGCCGCTGCACCTCGATGTGGCGGGTCATGTTGAACATGCGACGGCTCCTCTGGCCAATGTGCACGCGGCCGGCACCAGCGTGATCCTCCAAATAGAGGCTAGCATTACCCGCCGTGCCTGCCAAAAGCCCGCCGCCGCCCGTCACCCCCGGACCGTCGAAGGCGTTAAGATTGAATCAAAATATATCTTTTTCCGATACGGGCGAGAAACACTCTCGCCCCAAGTACGATGCTGCAGGCGCCGAGCCACTCGATATCTCGCAATCACTTAGCAGAGGGGCCGGCGAGACCAGCAAATCAGAGGAGGAGATGTCATGTTGTCAATGAAACGCGCTGCGAGCATCTTGCTTGTGGCCGCCGCCGTGTCGGCAGTGGCTGCACCGGCTTCCGCCAAAATCAAGCTTCAGGGCACCAAGCTCCAGGGCACCAAGCTCCAGGGTATGACGCACCAGGAAACGCTTGTTAAGGGGGTCAAACACCAGGGCACCCAATACAACGACCTCACGACCCAAAACCTCGATCAGCCCGGCGCAAGGGCGGCAGCCCACGGTTTCGACGCACACGCCGTCACCATCGACGCCATCGTTCTTCCAGAGGCCGAGTAACGCTGTTCGCGTTTGGGCCGTCACCCACGCCGGCGGTGACCCTCCACTAA
>JAKSDN010001135.1 GCA_022360075.1 Kiloniellales bacterium
CAGGCCCGCTTCGACTTCGGCCCCTCCAGCGGCTACGAGCTGCCGCCCCTGATGCTGCTCGAGGTGCCGGACGAGAAGGCCCGCGCCGGCCTGCTCAACAAGGACTCGCTGGAGAAGAACGCCCGGCTGCTCGAGACCGTGCTGCAGGACTTCGGCATCAAGGGCGAGATCATGAAGGTGCGCCCCGGGCCGGTGGTCACGCGCTACGATCTGGAGCCTGCACCCGGCACCAAGACCAGCCGGGTCGTGGGCCTCGCCGACGACATCGCCCGTTCGATGAGCGCGGTCTCGGTGCGCGTCGCCGTGGTCACGGGCTCGAGCGCGATCGGCATCGAGCTGCCGAACACGCGGCGCGAGATCGTCTATCTGCGCGAGCTGCTAAGCTCGGAAGCCTTCGAGCGCGCCGGCGGCACGCTGCCCCCCATCCTCGGCAAGGACATCAGCGGCGCGCCGTCCTTCGTCGATCTGGCGCGCATGCCGCACTTGCTGATCGCCGGCACCACCGGCTCCGGCAAGTCGGTCTCGGTCAACGCATTGATTCTCTGCCTGCTTTACCGATTCGCACCGGACGAGTGCAAGTTCATCATGATCGACCCCAAGATGCTGGAGCTCTCGGTCTACGACGGCATCCCGCATCTGCTCTCGCCGGTCGTCACCGAGCCCAAGAAGGCGGTGGTCGCGCTCAAGTGGACCGTGCGCGAGATGGAGGAGCGTTACCGCGCCATGTCGCGGCTCGGCGTGCGCAACATCGACGGCTACAACACACGCATCGAGGAGGCCCGGCGCAACGGCGAGGTGCTGACCCGGCGCGTGCAGACCGGCTTCGACCCGGACACCGGCCAGCCGGTCTACGAGGAGCAGCCCTTCGACCTGACGCCCTTGCCGTTCATCGTCGTCGTGGTCGACGAGATGGCCGACCTGATGCTGGTGGCCGGCAAGGACATCGAGGCCGCGGTCCAGCGCCTGGCCCAGATGGCGCGCGCCGCCGGCATCCACCTGATCATGGCGA
>JAKSDN010001354.1 GCA_022360075.1 Kiloniellales bacterium
AACAGCTTCAATCCCTTGCCAACCAGGCTCGAGGACTTCGTCGTGCACCGCGCGCCCGAGGTCATCGATGCGATGCGTGGTACGGCATCGATTCTCGGCGGTATCATCGCCGAACTCGAAGCGGCCGAGATCGAACTGATCCCGTCTGTTGCGGCCTGCGCGCGTCCGGGCGGTCCCGTCGAACATCGAGCCTACGAGCTGATGGCTGGTCAGATCCTGGACGCCGCATCGACGTCGGCACCGGACCTCGTGGTTCTGGAACTTCACGGCGCCATGACGACGAACCAAACCAGCGATGCGGAAGGAGATCTCCTGAAACGCTTGCGGCAGATTGTCGGCTCCGACGTGACGATTGCCGCCGGATTGGATTTGCACGCGCTGGTCACGGAGAGGATGCTGGAAAGTGCCGATATCCTGACAGCCTGCAAGCACAATCCCCATTCCGACTACCTTGAGACTGGCCAGACCGCGGCCCGGCTGGCGCTCGACAAGGCACGCGGGCTCTCGTCGCCCAGGACGGCGGTGAGCCGCGTCCCCATGCTCCTGGCCGGCAGCATGGGGACCGGCGCTGGGCCGCTCAAATCCGCGCACGATCTGGCGCGCGCGGCGCTTGCCGAACAGCCGTCCCTCCTCGACGTGTCGGTCTGCAACGTGATTCCCCTGATTGACGGCCCTGAGATGGGTCAGGTGGTGATGGCGATCACGGAGGGCGAGGCAAAGGTCGGGCTCGACGTCGTCAAGACTATCGCCAAGCTGCTGTGGCGACGGCGGAGCGAGTTCCGGGACGACTTTCTGACAGTGGACGCCGCTTTGGACCAGGTTGTCGCCCAGCCCGGCAAGCGCCCCTTCGTTGTGGCGGACTACGGCGACCGGGTGCTCTCGGGTGCGCCCGGCGACAGCACCGAGATACTCACCGCCTTGCTGAAATGCCGACATCCGATCCGGGCCGCCGTTCCGGTTACGGACCCGCCCTCCGTCCAAAGGGCCAAGCGGGCCGGCGAAGGGCAATGCGTCGATCTGTCTGTGGGCGGCCTCTACACGAAGACCACACCGCCGGTCACGCTGCGTGGCAGGGTTCGGTCCTTGAGCGACGGCCGCTTCGTCTTGCGGGGGCCGTTTCTTCGCGGTCAACAGTCGTCGATGGGCGACAGCGCCGTTGTCGAAGTCGGTCCGGTGACGCTCCTGCTCACCTCCCGCAGTGCCATGAGCCAGGACCCCAACGCCTTCGAGAGCCAGGGGATCGCCATCGCGCAGCAGGACCTGGTGGTGACCAAGTCCGGCTATCACTTCGAGCTCTCCTTTGCGGGCCTGGCGACGCCCCTGAAGGTCGAGACGACGGGCCTGGGCCTCTATCGGCCCGGGCGCTTCGCAGTCAGCCGGCTGCCGCTCTATCCGGAAGTCGATCCAGGCGAGCTGGCCATCGAGGCCCACGAGGTGACGCGGTAGCGACCGTCAACTCGCCACGTATTCCCCGCCGGTCACGTCAACCGTGGCGCCGTTGATGAAGGCCGCCTCCTCCGAGCACAGGAAGGCGACGATGCCCGCGAGGTCGTCCGGCTCGCCGATTCGGCCCGCCGGAATCCGCTCGACCGCCGCGCGGTTCTGCGCCGACTGGGGATCGCCGGTCATCCCGGTGGCGATATTGCCCGGCGCCACTGTGTTGGCCGTGATGCCGAGCGCGCCGTACTCGGCGGCCAGCGCCCGGGTCAGACCGGCGAGCCCGGCCTTGGAGGCGACGTAGGCAGCGCCGGCAAAGCGCGGCAGGGCCCGGGCCGCGAGCGAGCCGACATTGACGATTCGGCCGTAGCGCGCCGCGCACATGGCCGGCAAGACGATCTGGCAACAGAGAAAAGCGCCGGTCAGGTTGACGCTCAGCACGTCCTGCCACTGGTCGAGCGCGGTGCGGTGGAGCGGCACGCGCTTGCCGTCCTCCTTGGGCGAAATCCCGGCGTTGTTGACTAAGGCGCCCGGCGCACCGAAGGCGTCGAAGAAGGCACGAATCGCCTCGGGCGCGCGCAGGTCGACGGCCTGGGTCAGCATGCGTTCGGGCGGGTGCCCCGCCGCCAGGAGACTCGCGCGCGCGGCCGCGACCCGCTCGCTCCCGCTGCCGAGGAAACCCACGCGGAAGCCGTCTTGGAGCAAACGCTCGACAATGGCCAGGCCGATGCCGGCGGTGCCACCGGTGACGACCGCGGTGCGGCGAAAGTCAGTCATGCCCGACGGCCACACGCCCCAACGCCACGCGCCCCTGCGGCACCAACGAAACAAAGGGAGCCGAACGGGAAACCGCGCTCACGTCTTCACCTCCGATTCGACCCCGGCATCGTTGACGCGCTCTACCCCGGCATGCGGCCGCAAGCCTGCCATCGGGGCTGGTCGATGAAAAGAAGTGCGGCAGCTCCTCTGCGGGAGCCGCCGCCGGAAAGGCATGGCTGACAGGTCGAAGGCCTTTCCGAATTGCGCGTCGCTACTGCTTGAGGCCGACTTTCACCAGCTCGGTCGACATGGTCTCGAAGC
Organism: Kiloniellales bacterium; assembly: GCA_022360075.1. Next base: position 2,518 of record JAKSDN010001354.1, read on the forward strand.
CGTCGGTCAGGAGCTTTCGGTACTCACTGCTCGAGAAGTAGAAGGGCTCCATGCCAAGCCCGCGCATCGTCTCCTGGACATTGGGATCCTTCAGGGACTCGGAAAAGGCAGTCTCCAAAGCCGCGAGCCGGTCGGACGGCGTGCCGGCCGGCGCGGCCAGCCCCGCGTAGCTCTCCATGAAGGTGTCGATGCCCTGCTCCTTCAGAGTCGGGACGTCGGGCAGCTCGAACCAGCGCACCGAGCTGGTCGAGGCGAGAAGCCGCAAGGTCCCCGATTTCACCTGCGGCACGACGTTCGTCGGCCCCTCGAGATTGAAGTCGATGACCCCGCCCATGGTCGCCGTGACCGACTCCTTGCCGGACTTGTAGCTGACGGCCTTGAACTTGACGCCGAGCATGTCCATCAGGCGCGCGATCAGCACGCGGGATAGCGAGTCGGTCGCCGCGTAGGTCAGTTCCTTTCCGGAGCGCGCCGCGGCGATCAGCTCTTCGAGCGACTGATAGGGGGATTCGTTCGAAACCGATATACCGGAGCGGTAGCGTGCGTGGCCGAGGATGAAATCAAAGCTATCGATCGAATAGGGCACCTCGCGGAGATGCGGGGAGACGGCCAAGGGCGAGAAGCTGGTGATCCCGATCGTGTAGCCGTCCGGCTTCGCGTTCGCCAGGTTCGCCGGTCCGACGGTGCCGCCGCCGCCGGTCTTGTTGACTACCCTTATCGGCACGCCGAGGCGTTCCTCGGCCGCCTTGGCGAGAACGCGCGACGAGAGATCCGTCCCGCCCCCGGCGCCGTAGTTGACGATCAGGGTAATCTCCTTCTCCGGAAACTCCGCCCATGCGGCCGACGCCGCGACGGTCAGCATCGCCACACCACTCAGTGCAGCCCGGAGCGCGTTCCTTAATCCTAGAAGCGATTTCATCGCATCCTCCCTGCGCTAGAGAATACTATATTATATATGATATTCTATCTGTCAAGAAAGGCGACGCGCCGCTGCCCGGACGGAATCGAAGTTGGGAATGCGGGCACCGCGTCGGGCCTCTGAAGCCACAGTCTAGAACCACCAGCGATCCAGGACGCTCGGCAGCCGAACGTCGAAGGCCAGGTTCATGATCGTGTAAACGGCGATCGGTACGGCGACGGCGAGGAACTTGGCCAACCAGCCTCTTTCCTTCAGCATCCAGGTGAACACCAGGATGTAGAAGGCGGCACCGGCCAGGTAGCCGACCGCATTCAGGATCACGAAGCCGGCCAGCACGGCCGTCAGCATGCCGAGCTGAAACCCGAGAGAAGGCCAAGAGATTGAGACGATCCGGTCGTCGCGCCGCGCGACCGCCTCCACCAAGTGCAGGACGGAGAGGCCGAGCCAGGCATAGGCGAGCGTATCCGGGTAGATCCGGGCACTGATATCGTCCGACACGCTCTGTGGCACTTGACTGTCGAAGACCCACAGCAGTAGCGCCAGGGGAGCCAGCCCGATCAGGAGGGCGATGGCGATCTCCAAGCTGGACCGCTTCAGGTGCATCATCTGTCGTCTTCCGCCGGCTCTTTCCGGGTGCCAGCCCTGCGCTTCTTGCGCCGCTGCATCGCGATCCAGATGACCGAGAGAACGGCGGCAACCCAGAAGGCATTGCCCAGGTTGCTGGAGACGAAGATGGCGTAGTCGCCGCTCGAGAGCTGCATCGACCTGCGAAAGTTGTCCTCCAGCAGGGGGCCCAGGATGAAGCCGATCAAGAAGGTGGTCCGAGGGATGTCCGCCTTGACCATCAGATAGCCGACGATGCCGAAAAAGAAGGTGATGCCGACATCGAACAGGCTCTGCTGGAATGCGTATGTGCCGACGATGGCCAGCACGAAGACGACCGGAAACAGAAGCCCCGTGCGCAGCCCGGCCAGGCGGGTGAAGAAGCGGATGGCGAACAGACCGGCCACCAGGAGAACCGCATTGGCGGCGATCAGGCCGACGTAGAGCCCGTAGACCACGTCGGGCGCCTCCTGGAAGATCAGGGGTCCGGGCGTCAGGCCCTGAATCAGGAAGGCACCGATCAGCACTGCCGCTTCGATATCGCCGGGGATGCCGAGCCCGAGCAAGGGTATCAAGTTCGCCCCGCTGACGGCGTTGTTGCCGGACTCGGCGCCGGCGATGGCCTCGACCGAGCCGCGGCCGAACTTTTCGGGCTGACGCGCGAAGCGCCAGGCGTTGTCGTAGCCGAGGAATGCACCGAGGGTTGGCCCGAGCCCCGGGATGATCCCGATCACCGTGCCGATCACCGACCCGCCGATGATGGGCCGGACCATGAGGCGTGCATCCTCGCGCGTGATCCGCCGGTCGTCCGGCCTCTTGGCCGGCGGGATGTGGGCCCTCGAGACCTCGCGCCGCTCCTCCATCTGACGGATCAGCTCGGACACGGTCAGCAAGCCGATCATCAGCGCGATGAGCGAGATCCCGCCGTAGAGGTCGATCGACCCGAAGGCGAGCCTCGGGATGCCGGTCGTCGGATCCAATCCCACCATGGCCAGGGTGAGCCCGGCGACCGCGGCCACCATGCCTTTGATCAGCGAGCGGCCTGCCGCCGATCCCACCACGGTAAGGGCGAAGACCGTCATCGCGGTGTACTCGACCGGGCCGAACTCCAGCGCCACCTTGGCGAGCTGCGCCGCGCTGACGATCAGGACGATGTCGCTGAAGGTGTCGCCGGCGACCGAGGCGATCAGGGAGACCTTGAGCGCCTTCAGGCCCTTGCCTTGCTTGGCCAGCGCGTGGCCGTCTTCCACCGTCGCGGCGGCGGCGGAGGTCCCCGGCGCCTTGATCAAGATCGCCGAGATCGACCCGCCGTAGATGCCACCCTTGTAGGCGCCCATCATCATCAGCAGGGCCGGCACCGGATCGAGCGTGAAGGTGAAGGGTATGATCAAGGCGATCGCCATCGTCGCCGAGAGGCCCGGTGTCGCGCCGAGCACTACGCCGCCGAAGACCCCGGCGATCAGAAACACCAGGTTCGCCGGCGCGAAAACCTCGGCAAAGGCGGCGAGCACGAGCTCCATTTCAGCGGCCCCCGACCGGAACCGAAAGGAAGATCGAGGCAAGGCTCCGGCCAACCAGCCGGTCGACGCCGAAGCTTCCCAAGAATGCGGCCATCGCTCCCGCGAACGTCGCCATGCCTGCCTCCCAGAAGTCTGTTCTAACGCTCGTCCGGGCGCTGTCGCCTCGCACCCGCCGGCTCTCGCACATCAAGTATTTTTATATATCATATATGATTATTCAAGCTTCACAATCGTTAGGTCCGATCTTGGCAGCGGCTTTCAGGCGCGCTGCCTCAGATCCGCACCCGCCTCTTCCCGGGAACGCAGATGCTCGACGATGACGTGCGTGCCGAGCTCGATGTCGCGGCGAATGGCCTTCGACGCTCGGGCGGCGTCGCCGTCACGGATCGCCCGGACGAGCTGGTCGTGCGGATGGTCCTTGATCGGCTTTCTGTACTGGTACTCGTAG